>CBDVEQ010000109.1:0-9598 GCA_965373045.1 uncultured bacterium
GAAGCCGTATTCATATACTGCGAATGCGCCGCAACAAAGCAGATCGGCCTGCCCGCAGGGTAAAATACGACGACATAGAGTCAAAACAAGACATTTGTAAATAGCTTTAATCCTGATGTTTGGAAAAATCAATATTAAGAGTCAAAATCATTAGAAGTATATTTGGGTGTCGTCGAATTTTATGAATAAGCCAGGTTAGATGACAGGCTTATTATTTGTTAATTATATCCAAGTTGTGTTAAATTAAAATTAAGGAATTTCAACTATGGAATTTTTGCATTACTTTAAATCACGCCAGGGAGATATAATCCGTCTCCTTAAGGACCTTGTCAATCTTGAATCTCCGTCTCATGACAAAGATGCTGTTAACAAGTGCAGCTTGTTCTGCGCTGAGGAGTTAAAAAAAGCAGGAGCAACGATCAAACGGATCCCTCAGAAAAATATAGGTGATTTTTATACAGCTGAGTATAAAGGCGTTAAAAAAGAGACTCGATCAAAACCCATTCTTGTTCTGACCCACTCTGACACGGTTTGGCCAGTAGGACGTATTGAAAAAATGCCTTTTTATGTAGAGGGTCAAAAGATATTTGGGCCCGGAGTGCTTGATATGAAAGCCGGTCTTGCCATGTTGATCTTTGTGCTTCGTACTTTCAAACAGCTTAACATCTCCCCGCAAAAAAATATATCTATCTTTATAAATTCATCAGAAGAGACAGGAAACCGCAATGCCACAGATATGCTTAGAAAACTGGGGAAAAACGCTTCCTGTGCTCTGTGCTTGGAGCCAGCTATTCCCGGTGGTGCTCTTAAGATGGAGAGGAAGGGACGTCTTGTAGTTAAACTGGAAGCAACTGGTAAAGCCGCACATGCAGGAAATCCTGACCTGGGAGTCAATGCTATTGAAGAGTTGACAAAACAGCTTCAGAATATCCATCGTTTAAAGACAAAAAATATCTCGGTGAATGTCGGCGTCATCGAGGGCGGAACAAAACCAAACGTGGTAGCAGAAAAAGCTTGGTTCGTGATGGATATCCGGTTTTGGAAAATTTCTCAAAAAGACAAAGCCTGGTCTTTTCTTACTGGATTAACTCCTCATTTTAAAGGAGCAAAAGTCAAAGCCTTTTCGGAAAGTTTTACACCCCCTATGGAAAAAACACCTGCTTCAGCCCATTTATTCGATCATGTAAAGGGTTTTGCAGAAACCTTAGGAATCGCCTTGGAGTCAGGTCGAACCGGAGGCGGTTCCGATGCAAGTGTGGTGTCAAACATGGGTGTTCCCACCCTGGACGGACTGGGACCTGACGGAGATGGCATCCATGCTGAAAATGAGCATCTTCTGCTGCCATCTCTTCTGGAACGCACCGCTCTCCTCGCAGAGATATTGAGGCAGCTTTGATAAAAAAATATTATCTTCTCTCCCCTGGTCCCACCCCTATACCTGAGGAAGTTCTCCGGGAAGCAGTAAAACCCATCATCCACCACAGAACCACGGAATTTTCAAGGAATTTTATGGATACGGTCGAAGGATTAAAATATGTCTTTCAAACGGAACAGGATGTTTATATTTTGGCTTCCTCGGGAACCGGAGCGATGGAAGCTGCAGTAGTTAACATATTATCCCCTGGAGATAGAGTTCTTTCAATCAATGCGGGAAAATTCGGTGCAAGATGGAGCCATATCTGCAGAGCGTATGGAATTCATGTGACAGAGATATTATTGCACTGGGGGGAATCCTGTTCAAAGGAAAAATTGGAGAAAAAGCTCGGGACTCATCCGGATATAAAAGCCGTTTTCACTACCTTGTCTGAAACCTCGACCGGAGCCGTTTTTGATATCAAGGGATTTAGTGAAATTGTTGCAAAAACAGATGCTTTGCTTGTTGTTGACGGGATCTCTGGAATTGGCGCGACACCTTGTCCCATGGATGACTGGAATGTTGATGTTGTGATATCAGGTTCACAAAAATCTTTCATGACGCCTCCCGGACTAGCCTATATTGCATTCAGCCCGAAGGCATGGGCTACGGTCCAAAATTCATCACTTCCAAAATTTTATTTTGATGCTGTTGCAGCCAGGAAAGCCATGGAGAAAAAGACATCCCCCTGGACACCTGCTATTTCTCTTATCCTCCAGCAAAGAAAAGCCTTGGAAAGAATCAGAAAACTTACACTCGAAAAACTATTCGAACACCACAAAATTTTAGGCGATGCGACCCGGGCAGGAATACAGGCTTTGGGCCTTAAGCTGCTGGCGGAAACCCCTGGAAACATCTTGACAGCAGCAAAAATCCCGGATGGGATTGACGGTGTCATGCTCATCCGTATTATGCATGAAAAATACAGTGCTTACATCGCAGGAGCCCAGGCCCCCCACAAAGGGGAATTTTTCCGTATCGCCCACCTTGGTTACATGGGCGGTTTTGATATAATAACAGCGCTATCAGCCGTTGAGATGACTCTATCTGAATTAGGATATAATCTCGAGGCGGGAACTTCGGTTTCCGCTGCACAAAATATTTTAAAGGAGAATTGGACATGAAAAAAATACTTGTTGCTGATATTCTTGACAATGAAGCAATGGACAAATTGAAATCCATCCCGGAATTTGACGTCACAGTCAAAACAGGCATGGATGAAGCTGAGCTGATCAAGACTGTACCCGGTTTTAATGGCATGGTCGTTCGCGGCGCCACGAAAGCCACCAAACCTGTTATTGAAATGATGGACAGCATGGAAATCATTGTGAGAGCAGGTATCGGACTTGACAACATCGACCTGGCCGCTGCTGCGGATAAAGATGTAAATGTTTCGAACACTCCCTCTGCAACAACCATTTCAGTAGCTGAACATACATTTGGATTGATGCTTGCCGCTGTTCGCAATCATGGAAAAGCCAATCTGTCCATGAAGCAGCACAAATGGGAGAAGAAGCTGTTTAAAGGAACTGAAATTTATGAAAAAACACTGGGTATAATCGGGAGCGGTCGTATCGGTCTTGATGTCGCCAGAAGGGCCATTTTCTTTGGAATGAAAGTTTTGGCCTATGACATAGTGGATATCCAAACCGATCTTGATGTAAAACAGGTATCTTTTGACCAACTGCTTTCCGGTGCAGATATCATTTCCCTGCATCTCCCACTTACTGAAAAGACAAAGCACATCATAAGTGATGCGGAATTCTCAAAAATGAAAGATGGTGTCATCATTGTCAATGCCGCCCGAGGGGGAGTCGTTGACGAAACGGCTTTGCTCAAAGCTCTTGAATCGGGCAAAGTACGTGCAGCCGCCATCGACGTTTTTGAAAAAGAGCCTCCTGACAATTTTGACTTGATCGACCATCCTAATATTATTGCAACTCCCCATATCGGGGCGGGTGCAGCAGAAGGGCAAAAACGAGCTGGCCTGGAGGTCATCAAGATCCTTAAAGAAAAGTTGACATGATATATCTGGATAATAATGCGACAACACCAATAGACCCTGTGGTCAGCGAGAAATTGGCCTGGTTCGCAAAAAATCACTTCGGAAATCCTTCTTCTATTTATCCAATTGGACTGGAAGTCAAAGAGATGATCAACACAGCCCGGGAAGATATTGCTGACGTCCTGGGGGCTGCCCGTTCGGAGATCATTTTCACCGGTTCAGGCACGGAATCAGACAATTTTGCTTTGCGCGGCATCTTTGACGCTTCTCAAGAAAAAAAAATCCTGATCACTTCTGCAATTGAGCATCCAGCTGTTATAGAAACAGCTAACTATCTTGAAAAACAAGGCATCAAAGTCATCTATATCCCAGTGGATGAATTCGGTATGATCAATTTGGAATTCCTTGAAAATGCGGTCACGCCTGAAACAGGGTTGATATCTATCATGCACGCCAATAATGAACTGGGCACAATCCAGCCGGTCAAAAGTGTTGCTAAGATCGCAAAACAGCACGGAATACCTGTTCATACAGATGCCGTCCAGAGTTTTGGAAAAATTCCTTTTAATGTTCATGACCTTGGCATCGACCTTCTCTCTATATCTGCACATAAAGTTTACGGTCCAAAAGGGATTGGAGCACTGTATATCAGAAAAGGAACAAAAATCGATCCTTTGATCTATGGTGGACATCAGGAACGCCTTATGCGCGCCGGAACAGAGAATACGATCGGCATTATCGGTCTCGGCGCTGCCGCCAAAATTATAAAGGAACGTGAAAACCAGGATAAAGAACACATCGATAGATTGGCTGATAAATTAAAAAACGGAATAGAAGAGTCTATTCCCAAAGTCAAGTTCAACGGACACCCGAAGGAGCGTATCAAAGGCACTGTCAATTTTTCTTTTATAGGACTTGAAGCGGAAGCAGTGCTCCTGGCTTTAGCCACCAAAGAGATTTATGTTTCTACGGGATCGGCCTGTAGTGAGGATTCCGAAGAAGTTTCCCACGTTATGAGCGCCATCGGGCTGAAACCTGAAACAGCGCGTTCCTCCATTCGTATGTCCGTAGGGCGTTTTAACACAGATGAGGATATTGACACTGTATTAAAAGAGCTCCCTGAGATTATTACTAAATTAAGAGAAATAACGGCAATGGATTTCTAAAAACAGCAAAGCTGTTCAAGATATATTGCCCGGATCTTAAGGAAAAATTCCTGGTAACCCGTATTGCGAAAATCAGGGTAAGTCCAGTCAAGAAGGCGAACTTCATTTTTCCCGAACATCAGTTCGAGATGGGCATATATTCCTTTCTGAAGAGGAACCCGGCTGGCAAAATTCTTGGCAGTTGCCATGAACAGTGCGGCAGTAGTGAGATATCCCGGATCAAGATTTATAATCCTTCTTTTTGACTGAAATTCCTGGCTGATCTTTTCTTCCATATCATTGCTCGTTAGTTTTATGTCTGCCAGGCATTCAGGCTTAATGAGTTTTTCAAACGATAAGAATTTTCGGAAAAGATCTTTCCCCATCTCCTTCTGATAATAATCCGTGAACATAAACGGCCATTTCTGGCTCTCTGCATCCAATGGTCCAAACAACTTTTTAAGCCTGCCTTCTCCCCTCTTAAAAACTCTATTATCTGAGGCGATAATACCAAAGATCAATTTGACTGGAGAAAATGGGGTTATCTTCATTCTTACAATAATCAAAAAAATGATTCGAGGAATCAACTATATAAAGAAATCAAAATAAATACCAGATTTTTTGCCGTTGTTTGTTGAAAATGCATCTGCTATGCTGTACAAGATGACAAAACCAAAATGGCAAGCAGGCAACGATCTTATATCCCTGTTTCAACGGATAGGTAGAGCCAGCTTGCTCCTTGACTTACAGGATTCCCACAGCGGCAACATGGCGGTTCTATGGACAGATGAAAAAGGGAAAAAAAATATCGTTATCACCTCCACCGGGTCTCAGAAAGGCGAACTCGAACCAGAACATATCTGTTTTATTTCGCATGACGAAACGGATTTTGGATATTATAAAGCCTCCTCGGAAAGTGATATTCATGCCGGTATTCTGGCCCTTGATGGTGTACATGCGTCCATGCACTGCCACACCAAAAATCTGAACATTGTAACACTGGATGACAAAGACAAACCCAACCAACCTGATCCTTTTATTCCAGTAGACCCTCTTGGTTTTTTTCACTGCAAAGGAGGTATTCCAATAGACTGGGTCAAAGTCCCGAGCGGATCGCCTGAAATGGCTGCGATCATCCCAAAACGCCTCTCACAGCATCCTGTAACAGCCATACAGACACATGGGGCCTTTATACGGGGCAGAACCCTTCCAGAAACCTTTTTTTTAGCCAGCATTGCTGAAAATTCCGCTTATAGTGTCCGTCTTATGGGAAAACTCAATATAAACATAAATATTCTTCGTAAAAAAGCTTTGAAAGATCACAGGTCCATTTTTCAATACAAGCCTCCGGAATATACAGTAAACGATGATGATGTCTGTGATTTTCTTCAGGAAAAGGAACTTATCAAAGAATTTTATAAAGCCGGTGCCAGAATCTTTGAATCCAGGATCTCTCCCTTTCATACAGGAAGCATATCTATCCGAGGTGTCAACAGGATACTCTATGCTCCTAAAGCCGCCATGCCGAGAGAAATAGGAGGACCGCTCCTTGAAATCTCTTTAAAGGAAGACGCTTCTGATAACCCGGAAATCCGCATGCATAAGATCATCTACTCTAATAGTGACTTTCAATCCGTGATGCACTGCTATATTCCCGAGGCCGAAGCTCACGCCCGATATATATATCCAGGCGAACCTGAACCCCGTGACCGCATTGTTGCAATAGACGCTGAGGGAAGTTTTTTGTATCCTGCTATACCTGTTGTTTCCCACGATATTGACGAGGAAACCCTCCTTCACCTTCTCCATGATTATAAAGTCGTGGTGGTCAGAGGAGGAGGCGTCTGGAGCGTTGGGGAACAATCGATCTCTGAAGTCCTGCACCACCCCTCCTCAGTGCGCGAGATATGCTATATCAGAATTGGAGCGATCGAACAGGGACTGGATCTAGGTAAGATGGAATCTGAGAAGGCCAAAAGATGGTAAGTTGAGGACAGGCTATCGGCAGTTTTTATAAATAAAGCAGGTCAGCGCCCGCATTCAGATATTCAAGAGCTCCTTGTGGATCAGGAGAATACATATCAGCCCCGATCTTTTCAGCATATTCTTTGGTGAGAGGAGCACCGCCGACCATCACTTTAACATCAGGATATTTGGCTTTGATCTTGCTCGTTATCGTTTCCATATTGATCATTGTCGTTGTCAACAGAGCGCTTAATCCCACTGCATAGGGGCGATGTTCTTTGATAGCCTGAAGATATTTGTCAAAATTGACATCAACACCCAGGTCGATGACATCCCATCCGCCGCCTTCAAAGAACATGGACACTATCTTTTTCCCGATATCATGCAGATCTCCTGCAACGGTTCCAATAATAACTTTTCCTTTGTGTTTAACCTCTCCGGATTGAAAATAGGGTCTGAGATATTCCATGGAAGCGGTCATAGCTTTTGCTGCCATCAAAACATCGGGAAGATAGATCTCATTATTTCGAAACTGCTGCCCTACGACCTGCATGCCCGCAATAAGTGCGTTCGATAAAATATCACCTGGAGCTACCCCGGAATCCAGGGCTTTTTTTGTCAACTCGTCAGCACCATCCATACCTTTCATATCTGCAGGGTGGGGCGACTGAATGTTTACTTTTCCTCGTTTCACACAAACCGCGATCTGATCTAATATGTTTTCCATTACAGAACCTTTCTTTTAACATTATAGTATTTTTATATCAAATGAGTCTTATACCCTTTTTTTTGTCACATCACAATCATATTGCTGAATTTTTGTGATCCAATTCTCACCGACAGCTACTCCCATTTCCAGACAGAAATAATTCCAGACAGCGCCGAACGGCAGGGACTTCATTTCCTCCAGAAGAGCCAGACGAGTGAAATAATCATTCTTATTTTCAGCTTCGAGCAACCTGGACCGAGGCTCCAGAAGAGCAAGCAGGATCCCTTTTAATGTGGCTCTTGCTCCGATGATCCAGGCCCCAACCCGATTCAGACTGGCATCAAAAAAATCAAGAGCTATATGTACTCTATCCAGGACATTGCTTCTGATAATCTCAGACATCAGATCCTTGATTTCATCATTGAGGATCACGATATGATCGCTGTCCCACCGTATGCCCCGGCTGACATGGAGTAGTATCTCATCTGTAAACTGAAGAACTGCTGATATCTTATCTGCTACGGATTCAGTTGGGTGGAAATGCCCGATATCAAAACACAGCATTTTACCTCTGGAAAGAGCATATCCCATATAGAATTCATGAGATCCCACAACAAACATCTCACTTCCTATACCGAACAGTTTGCTTTCAAGAGAATCCTTGATTTCATTCGCCGGGAATTCTTCTTCGAATATTTGATCAAGAGAATCGGTCAAAAGAGATCGATGATTCATCCTGTCCACTGTGATGTCTTTTGATCCATCAGGGATCCACAGATTGTGTATGCAGGGAGATAGCATCTCCTTTCCCATTAACACACTTATTGTCCGGCATCGTTTTACATGTTCGATCCAAAAGTCCCTGATACTTTTATCCTTATGGCTCAAAGTAAAGCCGGATGCTGCCTTAGGATGGGAAAAACAGGTGCAGTTAAAATCCAGCTTGATATCTTTTTCCCGGGCCCAATCTATCCAGCCATAAAAATGCTCCGGCCTGATCTCATCCCGATCGACTGTTTTTCCTTCAAACTCGCCGTAAATAGCATGAAGGTTTAATCTATGTTTACCCGGGATGAGGGAAAAAGCTTGCTCTAGATCTTCCCGCAGCTCTTCTGCTGTTCTTGCACGCCCCGGATATTGTCCGGTGACCTGAATTCCACTTCCCTCGAGAGAAGCATTTTGATTTTCAAAGCCCCGCACATCATCTCCCTGCCAGCAGTGAAGGGATAGAGAAACATTTTCCATAATTTTTATGATCAAGTCTGTATCGACTCCATAAGCGGCATATTCCTCCCTGGCATTCTGATAATCTTTCTCGATATGTTTGACGTCCATCTCAATTCTCCTGGTTCGGCATATTCTGCCTATTATTCAATCTCATGGCAACCTGGCAAAACCGGTTGTAAGCCTTATCCCACAATTCCTTATCATTTGGGAAATATTCCTTTATCTCTACAGAACGAGAGACGATCTCACGCATTTCTCCTGCTGATTGGACGATTCCTCTACCCAGGGCCTGGACCATGATATTTCCAATAACCGTCGCTTCATAGGGACCTGCAAATACCGGTAGTCCTGTTGCATTGGCAGTAAACCTGCAAAGCATGTGGTTTTTTGCTCCACCCCCGATGATATGGATCTTTCGAATGGGCCCTGGATATACAGTTTTTAGTTCATCCAGAACATATCTGTATTTCAAAGCCAGTCCTTCAAAAATACAACGGGTGATCTCGGCATGTGTCTCTGGAACAGGTTGCCCTGTGATACGGCAGAACTGTTTTACAGCTTCAGGCATATCCGGAGGATTTAGAAAAGGACTCCAATCCGGATCGATAAAATATCGAAAAGGCTTTACCTGCCCGGCCAAATTGACAAGATCCCAGTATTTGTACTTTTTTTCTTTCCACCACGCTTTTCGGCATTTCTGCAAAAGCCATAGCCCCATGATATTTTTTGACAGGCGGAATGTATTGTTGATACCGCCCTCATTGGTGAAATTCATTTTATATGCCTGTTCTGTGATGATCGGAACTTTCGATTCGGTTCCCAGTATCGACCAGGTTCCGGAACTTATGAAGGCCCAGTCTTCTCCTCTACCAGGTACAGCAGCAACTGCAGCTCCGGTATCATGGGTTGCTACCGCAATAACAGGCAGTTCTGAGATACCGGCTTCTTTCTGGATGGATTTTTTCACTTTTCCCAGTTTCGTCCCAGGTGGAACAACATCCTGCATGATGGATTTCGGAACACCCAAGTGAATAAAGATATCATCCGCCCAGTCCTGTTTTATGGGATCATACAGCTGTGATGTCGTCGCAATTGTGAACTCTGTTTTTGTATGACCGGTAAGGAAATAATTA
>CBDVEQ010000110.1:0-9504 GCA_965373045.1 uncultured bacterium
AATTGGCACCCCTGGCCGGACTCGAACCGGCGACACACGGATTAGGAATCCGTTGTTCTAGGTTACAGACAGACTACTCCACCTTGTCACCATTTTGTCACCAGAAATGCTTAAAATCGCCTACGTTTGCGTACGGTTATTGATACGGAAAGGAGCGGTTTTTATGGGTGAAATAAGGCGTAACAGATGGCGGGGCCGACGAGACTCGAACTCGCGACCTCTGGCGTGACAGGCCAGCGTTCTATCCGGCTGAACTACGACCCCGCTCAGGGTTAAATCATTATAATAGATTTGCGTGAAATATCAATCTTTTTTTACCCTGCACATCATTCAGGTTACATGCTTTCCAGCGCAGCAATACGCTCTTCGATCGGGGGATGGGTACTGAAAAGTTTGTTCATCTTTCCCTTATGCTCTTTCAAAGGATTTACGATGTACATATGTGCAGTGGCTTTATTGGCTACTTCAAGGGGTTCTTTATCTGCTGCCAGCTTTCTCAGCGCAGAAGCAAGACCTGCAGGATAGCGGGTCATCATAGCACTACTTGCATCAGCCAGAAATTCCCTCTTGCGAGAGACCGCGAGCCGGAGAAGCTGAGCAATCAATGGGGAAAGAATAGCAAGGATCAATCCCACAACGAGGAAGATAGCCGCCGCATTTCCACTTTTCCCTCTATCGCTGCTCCGCTTCTTCCCCCCTCCCCAGAAAAAAACCCGCATAATCCAATCGCTGAGAAGCGCTATAACACCCACCATGACAACCGCCAGAGTCTGCACGAGAATATCATAGTTCTTAATATGGGACATCTCATGGGCAATAACACCTTCCAGTTCTACCCGGTTAAGCTTGGACAGTAAGCCCTCGGTGACTACGATAACCGAATTCTCCGGGTTGCGGCCGGAAGCAAAGGCATTGGGAGCTGTGTCATTAATGACATAACACCGGGGTTTAGGCAGGCCTGCTGCAATGGCAAGCCCTTCGACCACATTATAGAGGTGGGGATATTCCTCTTTCTTCACCGGCCGCGCCCGGCTTACTGCCAGGGCAATCCTGTCGCTGTAAAAGTAACTGGTAAAGGTCGCCAGTATGGCAATAACCAGAGCCGGGATCAACGCATAGGCTCCCAATTCTGTCATCTGTCCGAATACCCACGTCAAAACAAAGATCAGAGTAAAGAAAAAAAGGATAAGAAAAAAAGACCGTCTCTTATTTCTCGAGATCTGTTCATACATAATGTTCAGGTAATATGAAAAAAGAACTAAAACTCAACTTTGACCGGCTCTTTGGCTTCAGCTTCCTCGATCTCAAAATATTCTCTTTCTGAAAAATTGAACATGCCGGCGATGATATTGGCAGGAAAAACCTGCTGTTTGGTGTTGAATTTCATGGACATGTCATTGTAAAACTGTCTGGCGTAGGCGATCTTTCCCTCTGTCCCGGCCAATTCTTCCTGAAGCATCATAAAATTTTGATTGGCTTTTAATTCCGGATAATTTTCCGCCACGGCAAAGAGCGATTTCAATGTGCCGCTCAACATGTTTTCCGCCTGTCCCTGTTCCTTGACAGTTCCGGCATTGATAGCACTGGCTCGAGCTTCGGTAACTTTCTGAAAAAGTTCCCTCTCATGTTTGGCATAGCCTTTAACTGTCTCCACTAGATTAGGTATCAGGTCATATCTCCTTCTTAGCTGAACATCGACCTGTGCCCAAGCATTTTCACAGCGGTTCCGTAATTGAATGAGGGCATTGTAGATCCCGATCACCAAAACGATGATAACACCCAGGATGATTAAAAGGATGATTCCAACTCCCATGTCTTACTCCTTTGGAACATATTTTCATATTTTATACATTATAAACTATCAAATAATTCAATAATCAACAAGCTGCAAATTTGATGAAAATTTACGTCAACATACTTCAATTTTAATTTTTCATGTAAATATTGGATTCCCGTTGACTATTGTGATGAAATGATGTTATATTTTTTTACCGTTAGCAACGGTTATAATAATTTAATTCATGGAGGTCTATATATGTCTTTAAAAGAAAAACTTCAATCCAAACTTGACCCAATGCGCAGTCGTGTCAAAACTCTTATTAAAGAGCACGGTGACAAAGTCATCTCAGATGTAACGATTGCTCAGGCTTACGGTGGAGCCCGCGGAGTCAAATGTATTGTCACCGAAACTTCCGCTCTGGATCCTTTTGAAGGAATACGTTTCCGCGGATTCAACATTCCCCAGCTGAGGGAAAAACTCCCCACGGCTCCAGGCGGAGAAGAACCTCTTCCCGAAGGGCTTTTCCATCTGTTGCTGACCGGGGAACTTCCCACAGAAGATGATGTCAAAGAGATGACAAAAGAGTGGACAAAGCGCGGCGAACTTCCCGGATATCTTATAGATATCCTGAAAGCGATCCCCAAAGGGACACACCCCATGACACAGTTTTCCATGGGGATCATGGCGCTGCAGAAGGAATCTGTTTTTGCTCAGAAATACCGTGAAGGCATCAGCAAAATGGAGTACTGGGATCCCATGTACGAAGACGTCATGAACCTGATCGCCAAGCTTCCAAAGATAGCGGCGTACATCTATCGAAAAGAATACAAAAATGACGAACACATTCCTTCAGATCCCAGTCTTGACTGGGGAGGAAACATGGCCCATATGCTCGGAGTAGAAGGGGATGCATTCAAGGAGCTAATGAGGCTGTATCTGGTCATCCATAGTGACCACGAAGGCGGGAATGTATCCGCACACACAACTCATCTTGTCGGTTCGACTCTGTCCGATGCCTATTATTCTCTCTCCGCAGGCATGAATGGCCTGGCCGGTCCACTCCATGGCCTGGCCAACCAGGAAGTGCTCAGATGGATCATGAATGTCAAGGAAGATCTCGGCGGCGTGCCAACAAAAGATGAATTGATCAAATATCTATGGGATACACTCAACTCAGGACAGGTCATCCCAGGATACGGCCATGCTGTTCTACGCCAAACCGATCCCAGATATATGGCTCAGAGGGATTTTGCTCTGAAACATCTCCCTGATGACGAGATCTTCAAAGTTGTCAGCGCCATCTATGAAGTCGCCCCCGACATCCTTAGAGAACAGGGCAAGGCGAAAAATCCCTGGCCGAATGTTGACGCTCATTCCGGTTGTTTGATGCTTCATTACGGTATCACCGAATATGACGTCTATACCGTCTTTTTTGGTGTATCCCGAGCAATGGGTGTTCTCGCTTCTCTCATCTGGGACCGCGCCCTCGGACTGGCTATAGAAAGACCCAAGACTATTACAACCGATTGGCTTGAAGAACAGGCTAAGAAGTAGTCGATTCTACAGAAAAGCAGCCTAAAAAGATTAATTACATGGAGGGGAAGATGTCTTCCCCTCCTCTTTATCCTGAATAATTCAGGTTATTTTATACCGTTGATTTTAAGTATATCGATAAGAAGACTGTATCCTGTTTCTGTTCTTCCGGCACCGGGCCCAATAATAGTCACTTCTCCCAGAGTATCTGTTGTAATAGTCATAGCATTGGTTGCACCCATTATACCGCCTAAAGGATGAGACATATCCACTTCTTCGGGATTGACCGATGCTTTTACGTCACTTCCTTCCCGCCAGACCTTTCCTATGAGCTTGAACCGTTTGCCACGGTCCTTGGCATCAGTAATTGCTCCGGCCGTTATCTTGGTAATGCCTTCACAGGGATAATCAAAAGGATTTCCTTTGCCGTTAAAAATTACTCTTGCCAGAATGGTCACTTTGGCCAGGGCATCCCAACCCTGCACATCGGCATCCGGCACTGCCTCTGCATATCCCAACTCCTGCGCCCTATTGAGCGCGTCTTCATAGGAAAACCCCTCTTCCATCCTTGTCAGGATATAGTTGGTCGTTCCATTGAGAATACCCTTGATCTCCGTGATATTACTGCCAGCTAGAGTTTCCCGCAGAAGGTTAAGAATGGGAGTCCCGCTCATTACCGTTCCTTCAAAAAGAAACTGAACTCCTTTTTTTATTGCAAGATCGGCCAATTCCCGGTAGTAGAGAGCCAGGGGTCCTTTATTGGTTGTTGTGACATGCATCCCCCGCTCGAGAGCAGCCCTAATATACGAGGTGGCAGGCTCTCCGGTCTTGATGTCCGTATAGGTCGCTTCAAGCATTACGTCCGCATCCGCTTCCTTGATCAGGGAAAGGGCATCTTTTTTGTATTCCCCTCCAGGATAACCCGCCAAAGATCGTTCTTCTTTGGCCATCTTTAAAGCCTTTTCCAGGTCGAGCCCCTCCGGAACAAAAAGGCTCCCAATGATCTTATCGGCAATTCCTACAATATTAAATTCAAAACCATAATTCTCGGCAAGAAATTTTTCTTTCTCCAGTAAAAGCTCTGCTAGTCCCTGGCCTACCGTTCCAAAACCAACAAATAATAATCTCATGATTTCCTCCCGATATTTTCAATTTGATCAGACAGAAATTTGTCCTGATTTATAATTCATAGATGTTTTTTATCTTGAGACTAATCCGGACAATGATTCTGCGTAAAATTTAAGTACCACACAAAACAAGACAAGTCAAGGAACTGTACTCGTTCATATGATTAGTGACGCTTAGAGCTTTGAGATTCCAGCCAGAACTTATGATATTCAGCTGGTGTTAGATAATCAAGAGATTGGTGAGGACGAATGTAATTGTACGTGTTCTCCCATCTCTCAAGCTGTTGATTATGCTCTTTCATAGTGTGTCCTATCGTTTCCACTTCATAAAATTCCTCCCTGTGCGTTCGATTTGCCCGTTCCACATAGCCATTTAATTTTGGTGATCGGGGCGGTATTACAAAAAGCAAGATCTGGCGTTTCTGGACCGCCTCTTCAAAGTCCTTCATAAACTCCGATCCTCCATCGATCTGGATGGCTTTGATGTTAAAAGGATATTTTGTCTCCAAATACTCTAAAAAGCGCGCTGCGGCAAAACTCGTTTGTCGTCTGAAAGCCCGAGCGCAGTCCCAGCGGCTTACCAGGTCTCGTGCACTGAAATGATATCTTACATCATCCGACATAAGCTGCAGCTTTAGGGTATCCACTTGAACCAGATCTCCCGGAGATTTAATCGTATAACCTTTCGGCATTCGAACTGCATAACGGGGCTTACGTCGTCTCTTTCTATACATCTTTGCTAAACGCACATTCTCAGGCTCTCTTAAAAGTCCCCTAGCTTTCAACCGATTCATCACCCGCCCTACTGTTGAGGCCGAAACCTCTATGCCTTCCCTCTTCAGCAACACTGCCAGTTTATCTTTACCCCATCTTGGATACTGCTCTCGAAGCTTCTGGATCCTCTCTATAACCTTAACTGGAGTCTCGGGCCGACGAACCTTATATGGCCTGTGAGAACCCGACTCCAGCGTCCTAAGATCATAAGGATCGTAACGGTTTTTCCAACGATAAAAAGTCTGAGGCGAAATGCCATAATACCGACATGTCAGTCGAGCGTTGTGATATCGACCATAGTGATCCATCCAGCGCAATCGCTTGGCCGCTTCCTTTGATATCGTTCCCTGTCGTACTAAGGAACAAATATACTGAGAACCCGGAATGATAGCTCCATATGTGCTCGTCGATCTTATACTCATGGTAACACCATTTTAACCTATCTAAGGTGTCACTAATCAATCTGAACGAGTACAGGAACGGAAGCGCTTTCGGTGACTGTACAGGATCATTGAATTTTGAATTGACTTCGTCTATTATTAATATGATGGCAAGAATTAAAATAATTGGAAATCCGGAAATCCGGCTTCAGGGAAAAGTGAGAATATCCGGTGCCAAGAATGCAGTTCTTCCTGCCATCGCAGCCGCCCTCTTAACCAAAGACAAGATCAAACTCAAAAATGTTCCTCTTGTCAAAGATGTCTTTACTATCCTGACTCTAATGAAAGAGATGGGAGCTGAGTATTCCATTCGCAAGAATTCACTTTCCCTCCAGATTAAAAAGATCCTTTTCGAAGAAGCTTCCTACGAGCTGGTCCGAGCCATGAGGGCTTCCATTCTTGTTCTCGGACCTCTGCTTGCCCGCCGGGGAAAAGCGATAGTAGCCCTGCCAGGAGGATGCGCTATCGGATCCCGTCCCATAGACCTGCACATCCATGGACTGGAGAAGATGGGCGCAAAGATCTCCCTTGAACATGGATATATTCAAGCGGAAGCCGATCGGCTTGTGGGCGCTGAGATCGAGTTTGAAAAGAAAACCGTAGGCGGCACTGAAAATCTCGTTATGGCCGCCTCCCTGGCCAAAGGAGAATCAATTCTTAAGAACTGTTCGCTTGAGCCGGAAGTGATCAATCTCTGCGAGCTTCTGGTCAAAATGGGCGCAAAGATCGACGGGATCGGCGAAGAAGTCATACGTGTAAAAGGAGTGAATGAACTGGGCGGGGCCATTCATGAGATCATCCCTGACAGGATCGAGGCCGGAACCTATCTTGTTGCAAGCGCTTTGACCCAGGGAAAGATTACGCTGACAAGGACTCAACCCGTTCATCTTACCGCTATCATCGAAAAACTTCGTTTTTCCGGAGCAGAGATCAAACAGGTCAATTCTCACACTCTTCGTATCATCGGAAGCCGGAAGATAAAATCCCAAGATATTACAACTTCCCCGTATCCTGGATTCCCTACAGACATGCAGGCACAGTTCACAGTGCTGATGAGTCAAGCAGAGGGAACCTCCATCATAACAGAGACAATTTTTGACAGGCGATTCTCACACATCAATGAATTACTGCGCCTGGGCGCCAACATCGATGTTTCCAGTGATAAAGCAGTAGTAAAAGGCAAGACACCCCTGTCAGGAGCCCAGATCCTCGCAACAGATCTTCGAGCTTCTGCATCCCTTGTACTCGCCGGCTTGATCGCCCGAGGTAAAACCATCATCAATGACTCTCAACATCTGGAAAGAGGATATGAGGGGATCGAAATGAAACTCAGGTCTCTCGGTGCACATATAGAACTGCTGAAGGATTAAAAAGATTTAACCTGAGGAGAAGGAATAATGGAAGATTGCATTTTTTGTAAGATCATAAGGAAAGAACTTCCCGCAAACGTGGTTTATGAGGATGATCTGATTATAGCCTTTGACGATATCAATCCCAAAGCGCCTGTTCATACGCTCGTTATTCCCAAAGAACATTTCATTTCTTTGAATGATATCACAGAGGCACAGCATGCACTCATGGGACACATACTTCTCAAGATACAGATGATCGCAGGCAAAAAGGGCATCGATGAATCCGGATACAGGATCGTACTCAATACCGCCCGCGACGCCGGACAGGATGTATTCCATATCCATTTTCACTTACTCGGAGGGAGGCGCATGACCTGGCCTCCAGGATAAAATAACTACAAGGAGGAAAAATTGGAGATAACATGGTTAGGTCACTCTGCGATTCAATTAAAAGGATCAAAAACAATCTATATCGATCCTTTTCTGACGGGAAATCCAAGCGCAAGCCTGTCTTCCGCTGATATTGATGAAGCAGATATAGTCATTGTCACACACCATCATGCGGACCACCTTGGAGATGCTTTTGCCATCTGCAAAAAAACCAATGCCGTTCTGGTTGCCATGCATGAAATCGCCGTGGAAGCTGAAGCAGAAGGAATCACAACAGAAGGGATGAACATCGGCGGGACAGTGGAGTCAAACGGTGTTATTATCCACATGGTCACCGCCCACCATTCTGCGGAAAAAGGGAATCCGGCTGGAGTAGTCATAGAAATGGACGGAAAGACTCTTTATCATGCCGGCGACACCAGCTTGACTTATGACATGAAATTGATCGGAGAATTCTTCAATCCCGATCTCAGCTTTCTCCCAATCGGTGACCGCTACACAATGGGAATCGCTTCTGCAGCCAAAGCCGTAGAATTTATTCAGACGAAAAAAGTCATTCCGATACACTACGGAACATTCCCAATTGTGAATACCAATCCTGAGGAGTTCAAGCAAAAAGTTGGAACACGTGCAGAGGTTATCATTCTTAAACCGGGAGGAACCTATAACCTCTAACACAGAATTATTCATAAATAATGGCTTTTCTGATTGACGGCAGCAACCTCATCGGGCACACTTCTCCTTATGATCTCAGAGACCCCCGAGGCAAATACAATCTTGTCGGCAGATTAATAGCATTCCAACGGGTCAATCGGACAAAGATCCTTCTTGTTTTTGATGGTCCTCCGGATACGGAACTGGAGAATATCCACACACACTTCAAAAAGATAAAAATATTTTTCCCGCCTCCCGGTCAAAAAGCTGACCATATCATCAAGGACATTTTATCCAAATGGAAAAACAAAAGGCGGTTTTTCATTGTCAGCTCTGACCGGGAGCTTAAAGATTTTGCGCGGACTTTAGGATTCAAAGTCCTGACTTGTCAGGAATTTAATAAAGAATTAAAAAAAACCCTTAAAGAATACAAAAAAATCCAAGAACTGCAGAAAGAGGACACCCTTCTTTCACCGTTGGAGATCGATCTCTGGGGTGGCATTTTTAAGGGCGATCATGAATGATATTGCCATAATCGGAGCAGGCAAGGTCGGAACCGTTTTGGGGAGAGCCCTGTCACGGGCAGGATACCGGATCATCGCCCTGACCTGCAGCCGCATATCATCGGCCAGAAAGAGCCGAAAGATAATAGGTCAGGGAACAGCGTTTGCAGATAACATCCAAGCCTCACGAGAAGCGGACATCGTGATCCTGGCAGTCCAGGACATGCAAATCAGCCGCATCTCAGAAGAGCTTTCAAAATCAGATATCCGGTGGGATGGTAAATATGTATTTCACTGCAGCGGCTTGCTTCCCTCCAACATCCTTGATCTATTAAAAAACAGAGGCGCCTTTACAGCTTCCTTTCACCCTATTCAGTCATTTACATGTAAGAACCAATCTGACCAAAGCATCGAAGGGATATTTTTCGGTATCGAAGGAGGAAAAAAATCCGTACTACTCGCCCAGGAAATGACGAAACGGCTCGGCGCAAAACACCTGGTTCTATCGCCTGAAGATAAATCCCTGTATCATACTTCCTGCTGCCTTGCTTCCAATTATATTGTTGCCCTCCTGGATTCGGCCTCAGCGGTTTTGGGAACGATCGGGATCAAGCCAAAACAGGCAGAGGAAATGCTTTATCCCCTTGTGCAAGAAACTTTACAGAATGTAAAAAAATTTGGTGTTTCCGCCTCTCTCACTGGCCCTATTGTTCGTGGAGATCTGGAAACAGTTAAAACCCATCTTGAAGCACTTAAAAGCCTGCCAAGCCATTCCCGTATATACAGGAACCTGGCCCTCCAAGCAATGGAAACAGCCAGAAAAACAAAACGCCTCTCCCCTGAAAAAATCAAGGCTTTGGCTATTCTGCTGGGAGATAAATAACTTCCTCCTGGAGAGTGATCCCGAACCGGTCCTTCACCCGTTTTTTTAACTTTTTAGCCAATTGGAGA
>CBDVEQ010000111.1:0-9320 GCA_965373045.1 uncultured bacterium
CCCAGACATATGCCAAAAATAATGATCATGAAAAAGACTGCTTCAATCGTCATTGATTTCTTGCCTTATATTTTTTGTTATGTTTTTATTAAACAGAATAAATATCAGGATCGCTATACCCCACTGGAAAAGGACTGTTCCAACCGAGGAAGAGTTAAATATGGAAAACCATTTTCCTGAAGAGCTTGTATAACTGTCATGAAACCACCAGGCTATCATAGCCAGAAACTGGAGAGGGAGAAGAACAATCACTAAGATATTGAACCATTTTCCAACTCGTATTTTTCTGTCTGGAGTGGAAATGATTTCATTCCGGAAGCGTGTTGGGCCATATCTAATTACAGTGATCATAAAAAAAAGGCCGCTTACCAGTAGACCCAAGGACCAGACCCAATCCTGATTTTTAAAGAAACCCATACTTATAGCAGACGGGAATCCAAGAAGAAATCCTGCTGTTCCCACCAAGATGACTGATTTTTTTCTTGTGAGACCAGCATCAATAAAAATACGTGTTACCAGTTCGATCATAGAGATCAGTGATGAAAATGCAGCGAATGAAAGGGCCAGAAAAAAAAGAGCCATAAATAAAGAACCAGCTGGTATTTGAGCAAACAGCTTCGGGATCCAGATAAAAGTCAGGCCTTCATTGTTCTTTACCATTTCTGCTAAAACATTCTGCTGAGACAGGTTCTGACTGGCGAAGTAGGAAAAAACCGTCGGGATGATTGCGCAAGCTGCTAGAAGAGATGCCAGTGAGTTCCCGAACCCTATAGTTGTGGATGTGAGGATAGGATTTTCCCTTTTATGAGTATAGACCGCATAGGTCAGGATCAGTCCCCATCCTGCACCTGTGGACCAAGCGGATTGAGTTAAGGCCTGCAGCCAGATTTTATAATCCCCGAAACTTGAAAGTTTAACTGTGAATAAAAAATTTAGCCCGTCAGATGCCGAGGGGAGGGTAACAGCTCTGACGGCGGCGACGAGCAGGAGAAAAAACAAAGAAGGGATAAGTATTTTGTTGACTCTCTCAATTCCTTTAACTACGCCTGAATAGATGATCGCTGTTCCGATTCCCAGGGCAAGAAAATGAAATAAAACAGGCTCCCATGATCTTGAAAGAGCGAATGAATTCCAGAATGACTCTGAATCCTTTCCAATGAGGTTTTGGAAAATGGTTGCAAAGAAGTATTTGAGACACCATCCTGATACAACTGAATAGTAAAACATAATGGCTGTGGTCACAAATGCAACAAATGCCCCCATCCAGGCAAACTTTTTTCCCATTATCCGGCTGAAAGATCCAATAACTCCGAGCCGGGTTTTTTTCCCTATAGAAATCTCGATTATCAAGAGAGGAATCGACCATAAAAATAAAAAAACTATCCAGGCGACGATAAAAGCTCCTCCTTCATGCTGGGCAACAATTCGGGGAAAGCGCCAGATATTACCTGTTCCAACAGCCATTCCAAGGCCGGCGAAAATAATACCCCATCTGGATGCGAAATGTTCTCTGTTTTTCATACAGATCAATCTTTCTTTGTCTGATTCTGCGTATTTAAGACCATAAAAGGATGATAGCTATCATTTATGTGCGATTTTTTAGCCAAGGCAATAATTAGATTCTGGCCGTTGAAAATACGGAATATGTCTATGTTTTGATTGTTAATCTCGGGCATCTTGTTATGTATGATATTTGTTATATTATCTGGGAAAAAAACGTTTCCGTTTCGTGCCAGAGTAGAACCGGCTTCATTCAGAATGATCTTTGGGAATTCGGGGAGAAGTGTTTTCAGGGGGAGTAAGAAACCCTCAAAATCTTTATTTTCCACAAATGTATTAATGGATTCAAGAGACATACTATCTGCGATTGTAAAAGCCCCTGATGCCGTTCTTGAGAGTTCAGAGAGATGTGCGCCGCATCCGAGCATTTGACCCAGATCATGAGCCAGAGAACGGATGTATGTTCCTGAAGAACATTTGACATCAAAATGAATGTCGGGCAAAGAAATCCGTGTCAGTCTGAAATGGTGAATATTTTTTTTGAACGGTTTAAGAGGAAATTTTTTCTGTGCTCTTGCCAGGGCATAGAAGGGTTTACCATGATATTTTTTTGCAGAGTAATGGGGAGGAGTTTGAAGGATTTCTCCTTCGAAACTTTTCATCGCCTTCAGAACATTTTTTTCTCCAGGGAATACATGCGTTTCCTTGGAAGTTTTTTCTCCTTCTGCGTCATACGTATTGGTTGAAAATCCCAGTTTAATGACCCCGGTATAGACTTTATCTGTTTTGGAATAAAAGGGAAACAGGCGTGTTGCTTTTCCCACTGAGATTATCAGGAGCCCTGTGACCATCGGATCCAGTGTTCCGAAATGTCCAACCTTGGACATCTGAATCATTGTGCGAATTTTTAAAACTATATCATGGGATGTGCAGTTACTCGGCTTATTGACAAGGATTATTCCATCCATAATTATCCATTAGAAGTTTTAATGTTTAATATTATTTGCATCCGCATCAATCACGGCCTGTGAATAATCCAGGGTAAGTCTCTTTTTCAACAGGAAAGCCACTTTTTCCGGAACATCTTTTATAAGATTATCATAGTTACCGGTAACAGTAAATCCTGCCGCATGAAGATGACCACCCCCTCCAAAATGCTCGGCCACCTGTGCAGAATTGGCATTGCCCTTTGAACGAATACTCACGCGGAAGGTGTTTTTTTTCATCTCTTTAAAGAAAAGGACTATTTGGGTGTCTTTTATGGAACGGACAAGAGTTGTTATATATTCGGAATCGATCTCTTTCTTGAGCTTCAGGTCGGTCAGATCATCTTTAAACATGGTTATAACAGCAATCTTTCCCTTGTCAAACATTTTAAGCCGGGAGAGTACACGGCCGAGAAGCTTGATTTTTTCCGGTGGATTGTTGTGAAACATTAACTCTGAGATTATGAGGGGATCTGCCCCTTCTTCTGTCAGGTGATAACTTATTTCAAAAGCCATGGTATTGGTGTTGGAGAATTGAAAGGATCCTGTATCGGATACAATAGCACAGTATAGATGATTGGATATCTCGGGTGTGAAAATGATATTCAGCGCTTTACCAAGGTCATAGGCCATGCAGGCTACAGCAGGGGCCTCGGGTTCGACCCAATTGATGTCAGCATAAAAATCATTGGAATGATGATGATCGATATTGATCTTAAAATAATTGTCCAGATGTTTTTGGCCTGAACGTGAAATATTGGCACATTCAAGGAGTATGACCAGGTCGAACTTATCAGGAGGAATGCTGCCGATCGTAATACAACCGCTATCTGGAAAGAGGTTGAATGGGGAAGGAGTGTTATCTTTATTGATTATCTCAACATGTTTTCCAAGGCTTTTTCCCATATAATATAGGGCAAGGCTGGTGCAAATGGAATCCCCGTCAGGCCTGAGGTGGGAAGTTATAGCGATACGCTGGCATTGGATGATCTTATCCGCGATTTCAGTCAAGGCTTTATTCATCATTCTTATAAGTCCTGTTTAACTCGTTTGTCTCGTTTTTCTCACTGTTTATATTGGCGAAGATGTTATCCAATTTCTCATCAATGGATAATAGTGGATCAATAGAAAAAATTAGCAATGGATTATACTTTAAATCTATTTTGGGGGCAATCAATTTTCTGAGATATCTCTTTCTTCGATCCAGTTCTTTCAACAGATGCTCTTGCTTCTGGTTGTTAAAAAAACTGAGAAAGACATGTGCGGTTTTCAGGTCATTGGTCATGTCAACTCGTGTGATCGAGACAGGTCCCGCATCTTCCCCATGAAAAAAATCAAGCAGGACATGGCTCAATTCTTGCCTGACTAGGCTTGCAACTTTTTTTTGTCTAAGGGAAGAGCTCATTCTCGTTTATCCCGTTTAACTCATTATCTGCGATATTGCTCATATGAAATAAATGTGGGATTGGAGGATCTCTCCATCCACATTTTCTTCAACATCGCGGATGACCTTTTGGAGAAGACTTTCAACGATTTTTTTTTCGCTGTTTAGAGTGACGATTCCAAGCTTTGTTCTCTGCCATTTATCCTGGTAATCAAGTTCTGCAAATGCAATATTGTACTTCTTTTTAAGCCTGTCCCGGCAGCTGATCAATTGTTTTCTTTTTTCCTTGAGAGAATGTGAAAAGGGAATATGAATTTCAAGTATAAGACAACCGATGATCATCAATTTTTTAAACGGTTATACCTGAGGGACTTTTTCAATCAGGTAGGCCTCGATAGTATCTCCTTCCTGTATATCTTTGAATTTATCCAGGCCTATACCGCATTCATAATCTTTTTTAATCTCAGTGACATTTTCTTTAAGGTGTTTTAAAGAAAAGATCTTTCCCTTGTGAATAACTTCTCCGTTTCTGAGGACTTTGACCTCTGAATTTCTTCGAATAATTCCATCCGTAACAAGACATCCGGCAATAACGCCAATACGTGAAAGGCGAAAGACGCGGCGGACATCAGCTCTGCCAAGATAGATTTCTTTGATAACCGGTTCCAAAAGTCCGGAGATGGAGTTTTTAATATCTTCGATCAGTTGGTAGATCACAGTATAAGTACGAATCTCAACATTTTCCTTTTTAGCGAGATCCATGATCTTTCCCGTTGCTTTTGTGTTATATCCGATGATGATCGCTCTGGAGGCAGAGGAAAGCAGTATGTCGGATTCGTTGATCATTCCTGTTGCAGAATGGATGATCTTCACTTTGACTTTATCTGTGCTGAGGTTGGGAAGGGTATCATGTAATACCTCAACAGAACCCTGAACATCGGCTTTGACAATGATAGTAAGATCTTTAATATCTCCCTTTTCGATCTGCTCAAAGAGTTGATCGAGAGTCATGGATTCTGATTCCTGCTGATCGTCTTTTTTTAATTGATTTAAGCGGAACTGGGAGATCTTCTTTGCCGTCTCAAGATTTTCAACAACCTGGAAAAGGTTGCCAGAAGAAGGAACAGTGTTGAATCCAAGCACTTCCACGGGCATGGAAGGGCCAGCCATTTTAATAGTTTTTCCGATTTCATCAAATAAAGCCCGGGCTTTTCCGAATATTATGCCTGATATGAACGCATCGCTTTGATGAAGGGTTCCTTGTTGTATTATCACTGTGGCAACAGGCCCTTTTTTTGCATCCAGGTGCGTTTCTAATACTACGCCTTGGGCCTTTATTTTAGGATTGGCTTTGAGTTCCTGTATTTCAGCCACAAGTAGGATCATCTCCAACAGATCTTCGAGATTTGTCTTTTCTTTTGCGGAAATATCTACGCTTACTACATCCCCGCCCCATTCTTCGATCAGAAGTCCTTCCTTGGACAGTTGTTGTTTTACCTTATCTGGATCAGCACCGGCTTTATCGATTTTATTAATAGCGATAATGATCGGGACACCAGCGGCTTTAGCATGGTTAATGGCTTCTTTTGTCTGAGGCATGATTCCGTCATCAGCAGCCACGACAAGTATAACAATGTCCGTAAGGGTAGCGCCTCGTGCACGCAATTTGGTAAAAGCTTCGTGGCCCGGAGTGTCGATGAATGTGATGAGTTTATCTTTATATTCGACCCGATAAGCTCCGATGTGCTGTGTAATCCCTCCGGATTCTCTGGATACAATGTCGGATTCACGGATCGCATCCAGAAGGGTTGTTTTACCGTGATCAACATGCCCCATGATGGTTACAATCGGAGGCCGGATGATAAGGCTTTTCTTATCACTTGCGGCATGATGTTTCAGGTCTTCTTCAACTGTGATGATTTGAATATCAACATCGAGAATATCTTCAATGATCTGTTTGATGGTATCAGTCATGGGATCGGTTGAATTAACTGAGAAACCTTTTGAGTTAAGGACCTCAATCAAGTCCTTTGTCCGGACTTCGATCTGTTCGGCAAATATTTTTAGGCTGACGCCTTCGGCAACTTTAAGAGTTTTTTTCTTGTCTGAGTTTGAAGTGCTTTTTTTCCCTTCACTTGTCATGATTGTTCTATTCTCCAAATACGTATCTATTTTAATCTGATTTGATATCGATTCTCCAGCCGACAAGACGAGATGCCAGCCTGACATTAATTCCTTTTTTGCCTATGGCAAGAGACAGTTGGTCTTTAGTTACAGCAGCCTGCAGAATTTTTTTTTCAGTGTCCAGGATGGAGATAAGGGTGGGCTTGGCAGGGCTGAGTGCGGATTTGGCGTATTCTTTGGGGTCTTTGGAAAAAAGGATGATATCGATTTTTTCGCCATTCAATTCTTTGCTGATTGCCAGGATCCTGTTTCCTCTAACACCGATACAGGCACCAATAGGATCAATGTCTTTCTCTTTGCGGGCAACAGCAACTTTTGCTCTTTCTCCAGGCTGGCGGCATATATCCATGATCTCGATATTGCCGTTTGCGATCTCAGGGATCTCTATTTCCAGAAGTTTTTTTAAAAATTTTGGTGATGTTCGTGAAACAAGGACTTGATAGTCTTTTTCCTCCCTTGATACATGGTCGATGATGGATCGGACCCGGTCGCCACGTATGTATTCATCGTTTTTTAACTTTTCACGATAGGGCAGAAGAACTTCGATCTTGCTTACATCCAGAATGATATTGTTATTCGGTTCAAACCGTCTCAAAACGCCGGTAACAAGCTCTCCGATGCGGGCATTGAATGTTTTGTAAATTTTTTCCTGTTCTGCTTTTTTGACTTTTTTCAGGATAACCTGTTTGGCAGCCTGAGCGGCGATACGGCCGAGAGTCGAGGAAGGAAGGTCGATTTCTATAGTTTCGCCAACTTTTACTGAAGTATCAATAAGTTTTGCATCCTCAAGGGATATTTCCGTGGCAGGGTTATTTGGGCTTTTTGTGATTATTTTAAAGACATAAACTCGAAGTTCACCTTTTTCAGGAATAAAATGAATACGAACATCTTCATTATGTGTAAAGTATTGTGTAGAAGCCACCTTGAGCGATTCCTTGATGGCACTGACTATAATAGACGTGTCCACTCCTCTTTCTTTGCTCAATTGCTGGATGGTGTTCCACACGTTTATTTTCATAATGAAAAGACCTCATTATTTCTTACAAAAGGTAACCTGAGAGGCGCAGATTATAACTGAAAGAGTCAGGAATATCAAATTAACATTTTTGTTCTAATAAACATCACATGATCAGTGGGGCAAATACAAGACTGACTACGGCCATAAGCTTAATGAGGATATTCATGGATGGGCCAGATGTGTCTTTCAAAGGATCTCCAACAGTGTCAGCGATCACTGCGGCAGCATGAACTTTGGTCCCTTTTCCCCCAAAATGCCCTTCTTCAATATATTTTTTGGCATTATCCCAAGCCGCTCCTGTATTGGCCATGAATATGGCTAAAAGAACACCGGTTGCTGTAGCTCCTGCGAGAAAGCCACCGAGGGATTCTGCGCCCATAAAAAAGCCAACCAGAAGTGGTGCTATGACAGCGGATATTCCGGGAAGGATCATTTCCCAGAGAGCGCTCCGCGTCGCGATGTCGATACAACGGTCAGAATCGGGCTTTGCCCTGCCTTCCAGAAGGCCGGCGATCTCCCTGAATTGTCTTCTTATCTCAGTAACCATTTTATCTGCTGCGCGTCCGACCGCTTTCATAGTCATAGCCGCGATCAGGAAAGGCATCAAGGCTCCAAGAAGAAGCCCGATCACAGTATTTACATTGGTCAGGCTGATTATCTGGATGCCGGTGGTTTTTTGGTAGGCAGAGAACAAAGCCAATGCCGTCAATGCTGCGGATCCGATAGCAAATCCTTTTCCGATAGCCGCGGTCGTGTTCCCAGTTGCATCGAGTTTATCTGTAATCTTCCGGATTTTTTCCCCTGCTTTGGACATCTCGGCGATGCCACCAGCATTATCAGCAATGGGGCCATAGGAATCCGTGGTCATTACAATGCCGATGGTAGAAAGCATTCCTACAGCGGCCAGAGCAATGCCGTAAAGCCCTGAAAATTTGAAGGAGACAAAAATGGTTGCAGCAATGGTCAAAAGAGGCAAAATAGTGCTCTGAAAACCTATTGCCATTCCGGTTATGATCAGGGGTGCACTTCCTGTCTGGGCGGTTTTAGCTAATGCCTTGATAGGAGGGCCTGATGTGAAATATTCGCTTTCGAGCCCGATAAGAACACCTGCAACCATCCCACTTAATACGGTCCAAAATACACTGATGTCGGCAACAACGAGTTTAATGGCAATAAACGCTCCGACGAGGAAGAGAATGCTACTGAAATAATAAGAGTTCCTCAGTGCGGACTGTGGGCTGAATTTATTCAGCATTTTTATGGAGAAAACCCCAAGTATCGAGCTGACTAGTCCCCATGTGATCAATACCATAGGGAGAGCCATGTAATTGATAGCCGGTGTCAGTGTGGCCCCGATAGCTATGGATGCGATGACCGATCCCACATAGGATTCAAAAAGATCTGCTCCCATTCCAGCCGTATCTCCGACGTTGTCTCCGACATTATCAGCAATAACTCCGGGATTTCTTGGGTCATCTTCCGGAATTCCGGCTTCGATCTTTCCCACAA
The DNA here is from genome assembly GCA_965373045.1 of uncultured bacterium. Classification (GTDB taxonomy): domain Bacteria; phylum Acidobacteriota; class Aminicenantia; order Aminicenantales; family Aminicenantaceae; genus DAOVDI01. Next base: position 8,582 of record CBDVEQ010000111.1, read on the forward strand.
GGTCGGCGCCAACATCCGCGCTTTTAGTGAAGATGCCTCCTCCTACTCTGGCGAATAATGCGACTGAACTTGCTCCCATTGCAAAACCGTTTATGATCCTTGGATCTTTTGTAAAAAGATAAAAAAGCCCGATGCCGGCTACTCCAAGAGCGGCAACTGAGATTCCCATTACAGCGCCTCCCTGGAATGCGATTGTCAATGCCTTGGCTGCTCCATGAGAGATGGCGCCCTGCGTGGTCCGGACTGCAGCACGGGTCGAACCTTTGAGGCCGATAAAACCGGCCAGCATTGAGCATCCTGCACCAGCAAGAAATGCAAGGCTGGTGAATATGGAGAAAAAATTCCATAGGATCAAAAAAACGACAGCGACAAATATGATGATAAAGGTGTATTCTCGACGAAGAAATACCATTGCACCGGAATGAATGGCATCGGCGATCTCTATCATGGTTGTATTTCCCCTGGGGTATTTTTTTATTAGAAAATACAAACCCAAGGCAAATGCCAGTCCTAGAAGGCCGATAATAAAGGAATATTGAGTTAAATTTACTAAATCCATAGGCGACCCTCGTATTAAATTTCCGATATATATATCACAAAAAGATTCGTTATTGCAACAGCCTTGAATCCTAGCTCGACCGTAGGGTAAAAAGAGGCAATAATAAAAATAGGATTCTGGTGTTTTTGTTATGTCCTGTTGAAGTAAGTGCCTGGACTATTTACGAGTCGAGGTTGATGC
>CBDVEQ010000112.1:0-9284 GCA_965373045.1 uncultured bacterium
GTAAAGGCAACCTTGGAAGCAGGTCGGCTGAGAAGCAGTCCAATCCGGGTCAATGGGCGGAAGAATATGTATCGGGGGACTACTTCGATTTCTTGGTCAAATGTGAGAAGCTGGTATCTATAATTTGAAAGCTGCCTGTGTATTGCCGGCCATTTTCCTGTGTTGAAAGAGCTGTTAAGGATGAGTGGGTCGTTTGGAGAAAATGATTTTAATTTTCCCCAGCAGCCTTCATCTATTAGCCAGGAAAAGTTGGGAAGTTTGTCCTCGTTCATAAGGGGAATGAGAAAATCGAAACTGAGACCCTCAAGACCGATGATGATTATTTTTTTATCCAGATTTTTTCTTTCTAGAGTGGCTACCTTTTCCGACCGTTCCGGCAATAAAAATTCTGCGCGTTTTTGTACTGAAAAAACTATCAACACCGAAAAAATTAAAAAGTATGCTGTGAAAAAAAGAAATTTTTTCTTATAAAGGTTGATACTGTACAGGACAAGGAATCCAATAAATATAAGGAAGATCAAAAACCAGGACTGTAATTTAAGGAGGTCTCTGGTTGCAGTGTTGAAGAAAGAAAGGAAATAGTCATAGTTGATTTTATAAATAATCAGATAAAGAAGGGTCAGGATGGAAAAACTCACAGTGAGAAAAGAAGGGGATATAAATGCGATATTCAATTTTTTTGCGGAAAAAAAACTGAATGAATAAAAAACTGTAATACAAATAAGTGTGATGATAATGCCGTATGTCAAAGAGAGAAACAGAGTGAGCTGAAGAAAAAACAGCTGCTTAAATGGCAGGTTGATATTAATATCATAGATAAGCAGGGCGATTAAAGCAGAGAAAAAGATGCCGCTGAGCATGGAGTTGAGAAGGACCTTCAAAAACTTCATAAAAAATTAGTATCATTTATTTAACATACCGTCAAACTCTTAGTTGATGCAAAGGATTCGAGGATTCATATTTTTTCCTGTTGAAAATGTGATAGAATAACGAAAATGGATTATATAACAGGGGCGATCGACCAGATTATATACTACAGCCCGGATACGGGATACACGGTCTGTAAATTTGTGACAGAGAGCCGTGAAACCCTGACCATTGTTGGGACATTTCCCCCGCTCAAAGCGGGGGAAGTGCTTAAGATCAATGGGAAGTGGCAGATCAATCCCCGTTTCGGAAAACAGTTTAAAGTTGAGAATTACCTCCCGCTTATGCCTTCCTCGGTCAAAGGAATAGAGAAATTTCTGTCTTCAGGATTGATAAAGGGGATCGGTCCTGCCCTGGCCAGAAGAATCACTGCGCTTTTTGGTGATCAGACTCTAGATGTGGTCGCTAATAAGCCAAAGCGGCTAGAAGAAGTTGAGGGTATCGGTACTATCAAGATCAGAGAGATCAAAAAATCGTGGGTGGAACACAAGCACATAAGCGATCTTATTATCTTTCTCCAGGAGCACAATATATCCACGACCCTGGCGACAAAGATCTATAATCAATATGGCAACCAGTCCTTTCATATATTAAAAACCAATCCCTATCTGGCTTGTCATGATATCTGGGGTATTGGTTTTAAAACTGCTGACCAGATGGCCTTGAAACTGGGTATAAGCCCTGATTCTGAAGAACGGATCAAGGCTTATGTCCGTTATCTTCTGGAAAAGGATAATGAGCAGGGGCATGTTTTTTCTATTAAGGAAGAGATGGGAAAAGCCTGCAGCAAAGACCTGGATGTTCCGGCTGATAAATTCGAAAAAGCCATGAATAAACTTGTCCATGAGAAACGTGTAGTATTAGAAAATACGGGGAAGGAGACCGCTGTTTATCTGCCTTTTTATTACAATGCTCAGCAAGAGGTTGTCAGATCCCTGCATAAGCTGGCTGCTTTTCCCGCTGCGAAGCCTCCTTTTGATATGACGGAGGCCATCCGCCTGGTCGAAAAGGATTTATCCATTGAGTTCTCCACTGCTCAGAAACAAGCGGTCAAAGAGAGTTTGAGTAAAAAGATCCTGGTCATCACAGGAGGTCCTGGTACAGGAAAAACGACCATTATCCGAGGTATTGTCGACATCTTTCATCGGTGGGGAAGGCAGCTTCATCTTGCCGCACCCACAGGACGGGCGGCCAAACGCCTGTTCGAGGCGACCAGGAAGGAGGCCAGAACCATCCACAGGACACTGGGGTATAATCCGAAACTAGGCACGTTCCGAAAAAATGAATCTCATCCGCTTGCCGGAGACGCTTTGATCGTGGATGAGTTTTCTATGGTGGATCTTCCTCTGATGTTTCATCTGTTAAAAGCGGTTCCCCAGTGGATGCGGCTGATTCTGGTCGGGGACAAGGACCAGCTCCCCTCAGTGGGTCCTGGGAATCTGCTGCGTGACATCATCGATTCTCAGAGGATCGATGTTGTCCGCCTGGATGAGATCTTTCGGCAGGAACAAGGCAGCCTCATCATCCAGAATGCTCACAGGGTCAATCGAGGAGAATCCCTGATCTATCCTGATAAAGGGGATAAGAATGCGGATTTTTATTTCATAAAACAGGACGATGATAAGCATGCATTTGAGACCATCATGAATTTATGTTCGATCAATATACCGCAGAAACTAGGGCTGTCTCCTCTTTCCACTCAGATACAGGTGATCAGTCCTATGTACCGCGGTTTGATCGGAGTGGATAATCTGAATGTCGAGCTGCAAAAACGCCTGAATCCATCGATGGAAGTACTGAAACTGGGAAGCCGGGAGATCCGTTTGAATGATAAAGTTATGCAGATCAAGAACAACTATGACAAGGATGTTTTTAACGGAGACATCGGTATTGTAGCGGACATCGACCGTCGAAATTACTCTGTTGTGGTCCGTTTTGATGGACGGGCGGTTACCTATACGCGGGAAGAGCTTAATGAACTGACACTGGCGTATGTGGTTTCCGTGCACAAGTCCCAGGGAAGTGAGTACCAGGCAGTCGTAATGCCACTTCTCACGCAGCATTTTATCATGCTTCAGCGGAATCTATTCTATACAGCTCTGACAAGAGCCAAAAAATTGAGCGTCATTGTGGGGTCGTATAAGGCGCTCTATATTGCCATAAATAACAATAAGCCAGTGAAGCGAAATTGCCGGATCAAGGAAAAACTTATGCAAATAACAAATAGCACCGCGGCAAATATCGCAGGAATACCGGAGGAAAAAAATGAAAAGGCGTAACCGTTTTATCGTTTTGGCAGGAGCCCTTTTTTGTGTTTTTGTTATGCTTCTGCTTGCTGAAACCTATGTAATCAAAGTCCAGTCAACGCATTTGAAAAAAGAACCAATATTTTTCGCACAGACGATCGCTGTATTAAAAAACGGCGATAAAGTTGAAAAAATCGGCGCAGAAAAAGGCTGGCTGAAGGTTCGGACCATGAACAATCTTATGGGTTGGATTCATTCCAGCGCTGTACAGACAAAAAAGATCAATCTGCTGGCGATTAATCAGTCTGTCAGAAGCCAGACATCAGCGGATGAGATTGCCCTGGCCGGAAAAGGATTCAATAAACAGGTGGAGGAAAGCTTCAAAGCCAGAAATAAGGAGATCAGTTTTGTCTGGGTCGATAGGATGTTGAAGATCAAGGTCAGCACGAATGAGATTCTTGCCTTTCTTAAAAAAGGAAAGCTGGGAGAGTATGGAGGGGCAAAATGAGAAACTCCGGATCGATTCTAAAAATATCTTTTGTGTGTATTCTGGTGTTTTTCGTGATGAGTTGTTCTATTATGGAACAGGGTGTCGGGGTTCTTTCCGAAGCGGGTCTCGTTAGAAAGGACGATGCTCAAAGCATTGTGAAAACCTCCAAGGCGCTGAGGAAAGGTTTCGGGGAGATAACCGAGGAAGAGGAGTATTATATCGGCAGGGCGGTTGCGGCAGTAATCCTGTCCCGTTATACGGTCTATGAAAATAATTCCCTCACCAAGTATGTCAACACGCTTGGAAATGCGATTGCTGTTCACAGCGACCGGCCGGAGACCTATGCTGGATATCATTTCCTGATCCTGGATTCTGATGAGATCAATGCTATGGCCGCTCCAAGCGGATTTATCTTTATCACAAAAGGACTACTCGAGCGGTGCCGGGATGAGGAAATGCTGGCTGCTGTTCTGGCCCATGAGATCGGACATGTTTACGCCAAACATGGGCTTAAGTCCATTAAAAAATCCAGGCTGGTTGATGCCTTCAAACTTATCGGGCAGGAAGCTGTGGGCCGTTATGGTTCTCAGGAACTGGCCCAGTTGACCGGGATATTTGAGGAAGTCCTGGGAGATGTTGTGGATAAACTGGTCGAGCGGGGGTATGACCGAAAGTACGAATATGAAGCGGACCGGCTTTCTGTCCATTATACCGTGCAGACAGGTTACAATCCTGGCGGGCTTTCGGATTTCCTAGGAGCCATGGCGGCAGAAGCCGGAGGAGATTCTACCAGCGGATGGTTCAAAACCCATCCTTCTGCAAAAAACAGATTGAAGCGTGTGGAGAAAGAAATATTGTCAATAACGGAGATTCATGCAAAACGTGCTGCCCGGACAAATCGATTCAAACGAACGGTCAGAGGAATAAAGTAGTAGTGAAGAATAGATATCTACGTGGAATTGCAGTAGGAGGATGTGTTTTTGCCCTGACCCTGCTGTTGTTCTATCTGGGGGGGTTCCAGTCCTGGGAATGGAAGACATGGGACTGGCGGGTAAGGATGTTTTCCGATCCTTCCAGTGCTGCTGAAGACATTGTGATTTTCCTGATAGACCAGAACAGTCTGGACGTATATGCATCATCCCACGGCCTTTCATGGCCCTGGCCGCGTGAGATGTATGCTTATGTGGTGGATTTCTGCCGCCAGGCTGAAGTGAAAGCCCTGTTCTTTGATTTTATTTTTTCAGAAGCCTCTTTGTACGGTCCTGAGGATGACAAACGGTTTGCGGATACTATGACAGAGGCGGGAAATGTGTTTCTTCCTGTCTTTCTGACCAAGAAAGGTAAAATCCTGGATCCATCGACTGTTCAGAGTTTAAAACGGTTTGTCTTGCCTGAAAACGCATGGAATAAAGATTATGCTGTACCCATGCAGTCGGTCGATCTGCCGTTGGCATCCTTTCTGTCTTCCACTTCAGGAGTGGGAAATGTCAACTTCACTCCGGACAGAGACGGTATATTCCGGCGAATTCCACTGGTTTTTTCCCTTGGCAGCCAGATATTGCCATCTCTTCCTCTGGCTGTAGCCAGAAGAGTGGATACAGAATTTTCCATACCTTGGAAGGCACTCGATTCGTTCGGTCAGATGGTGATCCGTTATCACGGGCCTTCAGGAACCTATAAAAGTTATTCTATTGCCTCAATTATAAATTCTTATGCCCAGATCCAGGAAGGTAAAGAGCCCCAGATCCCTTCTGAAACTTTCCGGAATAAGATCATCCTTTTGGGTTCTAGCGCTCCTGGACTTCTGGATCTGCGGTCAACGCCTCTAAATGCTGTATGCCCTGGTGTAGAAATTCAAGCTGCGGTTATTGACAATCTCCTGTACAAAGATTTTTTCCGAAGGACCCATTTATTTGTCCTGTTGGTTTTTATAGGACTTCTCTCCTTACTTGTAGCATTAGGGACATCTCTTTTACATAAGATATGGCAGTTCATTCTTTTTTTCCTGGCATGTCTGGCCCTTCCGGCCTGCGCAGCAGTACTGGCCTATATTTCCGGATATTGGCTCGAATTCGTCGGGCCGGCTTTTGCTGTTGTACTGGGATTCATGGCGGCTGCGCTTCTGAACTACAACATAGAGGGAAAACAGAAGCGTTTTATTAAAAGTGTTTTTCAATATTATTTAAATCCTCATGTTATTGAACGTGTGATTAAGAACCCGGATCTTCTCAAACTGGGAGGAGAGAAGCGGGAAATAACATCTGTTTTTACTGATGTTGCCGGCTTTACATCCATTTCTGAAGATCTGACCCCAGAAGAATTGGTAAATCTTCTAAATGAATACCTTTCAGAGATGACCGAAGTCATATTTGACTCCGGAGGAACACTGGACAAGTATGAGGGGGATGCGATTATCGCTTTTTGGAATGCCCCTCTCGACCAACCGGATCATGCTTTGCGGGCATGTAGAGCGGCCCTCGCCTGCCAGGACCGGTTGGAGCGGATGAGAGCAACTATCAAAGAAACATACGGGCATGAGTTATATATGCGTATCGGAGTAAATTCAGGTGATGCTGTGGTTGGAAACATGGGGTCCCAAACACGGTTCGATTATACGGCCATGGGAGATACTGTAAATCTGGCGGCTCGTCTGGAGGGTGCGAACAAACAGTACGGCACTTCGATCCTTATCGGAGAGAACACGTATCACCTGGTGAAAGATTCCATCGCTGCGCGGGAAGTGGACAGGATTAGGGTTGTAGGCAAAACAAAGCCTGTTCGTATATATGAAATTTTTGGGGATACAGACAGGATTGCGGAAGAGTTGCAAAAAAGAATATCAGATCATCATGAAGCCCTTTCTCTGTTTCATGAAAGGCAGTGGGAGGATGCGGCGAGGCTCTTTCAAAATCTGGGAGATGATCCTGTAGCTGGCGTGTATCTAACACGCATTGCTGGTTTTCGCAGCTCGCCTCCGCCTGAAAACTGGGACGGTATTTTCGATCTGAAGGTGAAATGATAATAGAAGATATTCCTTTGATGTTTTGGGGTGTTCGTGGCACCCTGCCGGTCTGCGGAAAGGACAAGGTCGAATACGGAGGTCATACGCCATGCGCCTCTATTTTCAGCCCGGAAGGGGACTTGATTGTGATAGATGCCGGTTCAGGAATGAAAAATCTGGCTGATTCACTGGTGGCAAAAGCAGAGATCAAAGATAAGATCATTCACATTCTTTTGACTCATTTTCACCTCGACCACATCTGGGGGCTTCCTTTTTTTGCTCCACTTTTTTCCGATGAATACACTTTGATATTCTATTCTGACGTATCTTCGGTTGTGGTAAAAAGACATCTGGGGAAAATAATGTCAGGGCGGCTATTCCCTGTTAATTTCAGTAATACTCCCTCAAAGAAAATATTTAAAAGGGTTTCGCAAAAAGGCTTTAAGATCGGCGAAGCAGAGATCCTGTCCTGCCCGCTTGATCATCCACAAGGATGTGTTGCTTACCGGATCAATTCTGGCGGCGGGTCGGTCGTGTTTGCTACGGACACCGAACATCCGGAAAAGGGTGTTGATAAAAGACTGGCCGCTTTTTCCGAATGGGCGGATATTTTTATTTATGATGCGACATTTACACCTGAAGAGTACAAATCCTTACGGAAGGGCTGGGGGCACAGCACCTGGCTTGCAGGGACTGAGATCGCAATGGAAGCAAAAGTGAAGGATCTTTATCTGTCCCATTTCAACCCTGATTTTTCGGATGCTCATATCAAAAATATTTTATCTCAGGCCGTGAAGGAATTTCCAAGGACTCATGCAGCCAAAGAGATTCGCGAATGCAGCGAGGAGGAAAAATGACCGAACCAACTTCTTCTTTTCCATTATATATAGAGTTTCTTTTTCTCCTTCTGGGAGCAATCGCATCTCTTGTGGTGTATTTTTTATTAAGGATGGCCGTAACAAGATCTGTTCAGGATAAAAAGGAATTGGAAACCGCATTTTTTTCAAGACTGAATTTCCCCCTGGTTTTTCTTGTCCTCTTCCTGTGCCTTCGTTGGGATATTGTAAGAGTTAATTTATTTCCTAGCGGGAAAATGGATAATTATCTGAATGCTGGCCTGCTCTTTTTTATCATTTTTTTTCTGATCCGTTATTTTGACCTGTTTCTCTGCCGGTGGCATGCACGCCGCAGTCGGCCTTTTCCTGTGCCGCGGGTCCTGCACGGTTTTATCCTGGCCATTCTTTATATAGTTTCATTATTTATTATCCTGAACAGATATATGGGCTTGAGCATTTCGACCTTTTTAACGACATCTGCTCTTTTGACCATGATCCTGGGGCTGGCTCTTCAAGGGGTGCTCAGCAATATCCTGTCCGGCCTGTCCCTGCATTTCATAAAATCTTTCTCCAAGGGTGACTGGGTTAAGATCAGCGGTCATGAGGGAATTGTCCTGGATACAAACTGGCGAGAGACACGGATCTTTGATCGTCAGTCCAATATCATCATTCTGCCGAATAATGTTGTTGCTTCTGAGAAATTCACGAATTTTTCCAATCCGGATAAAAGGACCGCACTGACCTTCCCGGTCAAGGTCAGTTCTGATGCATCTCCTTCTGATGTTTTTGCAGCCCTTGCAGAGGCAGCTTCGGATGTGCCCGACATTCTGGCTTCACCCAAACCACAGACCTATATTCTGAGTTTTGACGATTTTGGTTTGGACTATGAGTTAAAGTTCTGGATCACGGATTTCAGCAGGAAACATCCCATTATGGGAGAGGTGGGAAAAAAGATTTGGTACCGTTTTCAGAGACGGAATATTCAGATCCCGGTACCAGTCAGTGAGAAGGTCATGGATATCATCCGATCAGTTAATACGGATGAAAAACGTATGGCAGTGGAACAGAAGGTAAAAAAGAATTTTAATGACCTGATGAATTCCTCTTTTCTCCGGTATGATGAGGGGGAGAATAGAGGCGAGCTAATGCTGGATGAAAAGCATGTTCAAAGCCTTGCAACACGCATCCGGAGACTGCGATTTGACAGGGAAGAGGTAATATTCCGCCAGGGAGACAGGGGCGAGCAGTGCTATGTTGTGTCATGCGGACGGATCAAAGGGAGCATTTCCTGCGAAGAGCCGGGAAAGACATTTACGACGGAATTTGTTTTGGAACGAGGAGCGCTTTTTGGCGAGATGTCGCTCTTTACTGGAATGCCCCGAACCGCCAGTGTGATCGCAGAGGAAGAAACAGAAGTGTTGGAGATTACAGCAGAGGATTTTGCTGTTCTGCTCGTTGACAATGATGAGCTGTCAGAGTCCATTGCAGATATGGTCAGCCGCCGGAATTCCGAGAACCGCAGCAATCTGGAGAAGATCAAGGAACTGTCCGCTGAGGACATTGATCTCAGCACAAATAAAAAATCTATTATAAAGCGTCTTAAAGGGCTTGTCGCAGGTTTTATAAGGTAGAGACAGGTGGAAACCGATTGAAATAGGATTGGATTTTCACTAAAATACTGAAGCAGTTCCAAAGACTACATTCGTGTACCCCTGTAGCTCAGTTTGGATAGAGCAACGGATTCCTAATCCGTGTGTCGCCGGTTCGAGTCCGGCCAGGGGTGC
>CBDVEQ010000113.1:0-9189 GCA_965373045.1 uncultured bacterium
TGGATAAACTGAACCAGAAGGCAAGGGACCTCGGCGGGAAGGGTATCATCTGGATAAAAAAGCAGGATGAATTCAAATCCTCCATAAAACTGGAAGAAGAGGACTTTAAACTCTTCTGGAATAAAAGCGGGGCAAACAATGAGGACCTTCTCTTGCTTGTTGCGGATGAAAGATACAAGGCCGCAAATATCCTGGGAGAGATCCGGAATGATCTTGGTCAGGAAGAAAATAATAAAGGGCAGATGTTTTCTTTCGTCTGGGTAACGGACTTTCCTCTTTTTGAATGGAGCAAAGAGGAAGAGCGCCTGGTTTCCATGCACCATCCCTTTACGTCTCCAGTGGATGAGGATCTGTCGTTATTAAGCCAGGATCCTGCCAGGGTCAGTGCAAAGGCCTACGACTTGGTTCTTAATGGGGTAGAGATCGGGGGGGGATCAATTCGAATCCATAACCTGGATCTGCAAAAAAAGATATTTGGCAAACTGGGCCTGTCCAAAAAAGAATACGAGGAAAAATTTGGCTTCTTTCTGGAAGCTCTGCGTTATGGTGCTCCCCCTCACGGCGGGATCGCTCTTGGCTTTGACCGCATCGTCATGATTCTGGCTGGAGAAGAATCCATCAGAGAGGTTATCGCTTTTCCCAAAACAACAAGCTCTCTTTCTCTGTTGACTAATGCTCCTTCTCCTGCGACAGAAAAGCAGATCGCAGATCTAGGGTTGAAGTTAACAGATCAAAAATAAAGAAAATAATAACAACCCGGATTATTCACGAGCCCAGGCTTCAAAAAATCTCTTGACTTGACCGCCGGGAATAATATACTTCAGTGTATACAAAGGCGGAAATATGTTAATTAACAGAACCGAAGAAGTATTGTTTTTAGAAAATATGTCAAGAAGGGAAGGACTTAAACTCCTTTTCCTTTCCGGGCGTCCGGGAATCGGCAAGACAGAATTATTAACTAGTTTCATTGGGAATAAAACAGTGTTCTTTTATTCCAGTAATTATTCCTCTTCTCAGGAGCAGTTGACCAGGTTCAAAGAGAGGGCTTTTTATGTATCAAATTCCCGTTTTTTCAGATCCAAGAAAAACAATTCGTGGGATGTTGTTCTTAAATATGTATTTGAAACAATGGCGATTAAGATCCCGCTGATAATTATTGATGAATTTCCGGTTCTGTGTGACTCCGTAAAGACAATGTGGGATCTGCTTGAAAGAAATTGTAGAGAATTCGGCGAAAAAAGGGATCTTTTTATAATTATAAGCGGATCAGATTGCGGATCTATGAAGGATAAATATTTAAACAGGACTTGGGGAGATCTAGATGCTGTCGTTGAGTTTATGGAATTGGAGCCGCTCAAGTTTGAGCATGTCGCCTCCTTCTACCCTGAATTTTCTGCCCATAAGAAAGTTTACACATATGCTATTCTTGGGGGCAAGCCGGCGTATCTTCAACGATTTAACAGGATGAAAACAGTGGAGCAGAATGTGAAAAAGGAAATCCTCGATAAGGATTCTTTTTTGTATCGGGAACCACTCTTTCCCCTTCTCAAAGAACTCAGGGAGCCTTTTTTATATTTTGCTATTCTCAGGGCGATCGCCTTTAATAAGAACCGAGTCAATGCCATTGTCGAAGAAACAGGATTCCGTGATGTTCACATGGTGAACAAGTATTTGTATGTGTTGAGAAAGCTCGGTATTATCAAGAGGATCTGTCCGATCACAGACCCTGATCCAGAAGCATCGCGTAAAGGTATGTATGTATTTAATGATTCTTTTTTCAGGTTCTGGTTTAGATTTATTATTCCAAATCTGAGTTTTCTTGAGATGTCCGATACGGCATATGTCTGGAGACATATTATTTTACCAGATCTTGATGATTTTACCAAAGTGACATTTAAGGAGATATGTATTCAGAGGCTGAAGAGGTATAATAAGTATCGAAAACTCCCGTTTTCAGCAGAAAATATCGGTTCATGGTGGGATCGGCAGACAGCTATCGATGCTGTAGTCTTTAACAATTCAGGATCATGCCTTTTTTGTTCATGCATGTGGGCCGAGAAAAAGTTAGGCGTGGAATCCCTGCAAAAACTGAGGAAGAAGGCGGAAAGATTTCCCGGTGCAAAAGAAAAGTACTATGGATTATTTTCTAAAATGGGGTACTCTCCGGAGTTGAAGATGTATGCGAAGGAACATGAGGAGGTGTTGTTACTCCCCTACTACTAATTCAATATGTATATATGTGTTTGTTAAAGCAGGTCGGTTCGACCTGATTTATTCAGCTTTATTACTATGTCCTTGACCTTTTGGTCCAGGTCCTTTCTACAGATAAGAAGAGCATCTTCTGTATCAACAATGATGAGATCTTTAACTCCAACCAGGGCCGTCAGCTTATCAGGGTTCAGAACAAGGCAGTTTTCAGAATCCAGGAAAAGACATTCTCCTCGGTGGGAATTATTCTGTTCATCCACACCCCAAATATCCGGAAGCGCTGACCAGGAACCTACGTCAGACCAGCCAAAATCCCCCTGACATACTATAACCCCCTGGGCTCTTTCCATAAGAGCATAGTCAATGGATATGTCTGGTATGTCGTTGAATATGGCTGTAAGCGCCTGTTCATCGTTCTGTTCAATGGCTGCAAGAATTTTCTTCCAGAAGACAAACATCTCGCGAGAATGTTTTTCGAGCTTATCAACAAAGACAGAAGCTCGCCAGAGAAACATCCCTGAGTTCCAGAAATAATCGCCTGATTCAAGAAATGAACAGGCCCGCTTATAGGGAGGTTTTTCTTCAAAACGGATCACACTGAAAAATTGATCGCTGCCGTAGTTGGACGGTTTTTCTTTTGAAAAATGGATGTAGCCGTATCCGATTGATGGATGGGCCGGGGGAATACCAAAAGTTATGAGATGAGCGCCCTGTGCAGCGGCAGAAGCTCCTGACTGAAGCTTTTTAAGAAATCGGTGCTTATCCTTGATCAGATGATCTGCGGGAAGCACAGCAATAACCGCCTCTGGATTTTGGAGATAGATGTGGGCTGTTGCGAGAATCAACGAAGGTGCTGTATTCCGGCCTTTAGGTTCGACGATCATGTTGGCTTTGGGAATTTCTGGAAGGAACTGTCGGATTCCCTCTGTCTGGACGCTATCGGCAATAGTGAATATCTTACTGTGCGGGATCCAGGATAGCAGCCGGTTGGCTGTTTCCTCTATCATTGTTTTTTCGCTGATGATTGGAAGGAATTGTTTTGGTGTTTTTCTCCGGCTGAGAGGCCAGAACCTTGTTCCGATCCCGCCGGCCATGATAACTGCGCGAAAATCCATTTCCGTGCTCATTCTCCAAGCCTTTTAATAACGTTTTCTACTGTTTTTTCCACTTCACTGCGGATAATCCGTAAATCCTCCTCTGTTTCCGCCTCGAAACGTAAAACAAGAACTGCCTGGGTATTGGAAGCCCGGACAAGCGCCCATCCTCTGGGAAAAATGGCTCGAACTCCATCGATGTCTATGATCGAATGGTCTTTTGACAGTTCAGCTTTTACCTCTTCAACAATACGAAATTTGACGTACTCTGATGCATAGATACGGATTTCAGGTGTTGTAAATGTTTGGGGAAGGCCTGCCAGATGTTCAGAGAGTTTTTTATCAGACCTTGAAAGGATTTCAAGCAGGCGGGCAGATGAATAAATTGCGTCATCAAATCCGAAAAACCTGTCAGCAAAAAAGATATGCCCGCTCATTTCCCCTGCCAGAAGCGCATTTTCATCCTTGATCTTTTTCTTGATAAACGAATGTCCGGTTTTCCACATAATAGGACGGCCTCCCAGTCTTTTGATCTCATCATACAGGACTTGTGAGGCTTTAACTTCTGAGATGATAGGGGCGCCGGGATGATTAGCAAGGACATCTCTCGAAAAAAGGATCATGAGCTGGTCTCCCCAAATAATCTGACCCAGGTCATTGATGACTCCGATTCTGTCCGCATCACCGTCATAAGAGATACCTAGATCAGCGCCGGTTTCAGCCACTTTCTTGATAAGGTCTTCCAATGCAGCTGGAAGGGAGGGGTCAGGATGATGATTGGGGAAATGTCCATCCATATCACAGTAGAGTTCGACAACCTCGCACCCGAGTTTTTTAAAGATCGGAACAGCCACTACACCGCCGGTTCCGTTCCCTGCATCTACTACGACCTTTAATGATCTGTCAAGATGAATGTCTTTTAAAACATAATCCTGGTATTCGGGGACAATGTTGTAGGAAGAAGCCGCTCCCCTTTCTTCCTGGATAAACTCTCCGGTTCTGATCAGCTCGAAAATATCCTGAATGTTATCTCCATAAAGAGTGTCTTTTCCGGACATCATTTTAAACCCGTTATATTCGGGGGGATTATGAGAACCCGTGATCATAACTCCGGCTTCCATCTCCTTGTAGTAGATGGAGAAATATAGAAGAGGAGTGGGAATAATTCCAAGATGAACCACCTCGCAGCCGGTCGACCGCAAACCTGAGGACAGATATTCCGAGAAGGATGGAGAGCTCAATCGGCAGTCCCAGCCCAGAGCGACTCTTTTTTTGGAGTGTTTTCGAAAATATGTTCCTATTCCTTTCCCAAGGAGCTCCACGGTCTCTGGTGTCAGGTCTTTGTCCACAATGCCCCTGATGTCATATTGCCTGAAAATTTCCGGTTTGATTGTCATTATTATCTCCATTGTTTCAAAGTCGGCTGCTCCTTGCTCTGGATTCAAATTGTATTCTTTTTAGTCCAAAGGGCAATAAATTTTTCCTCAATTGCATCCCAGGTATATCCTTGGGATTCAAGGATGATATCGATAAACTCCCTGACAGCCCCTTTCCCTCCGTATAAAGTGCAGATCATGTGGCTGTGTTTCTTGATCTCAGGATGAGCATCTGCAACTGCAGCTGAAAGACCAACGACTTTAATGACAGGCAGATCTCCCAGGTCATCTCCGATATAAGCGATTTCTTGAAAATCAAGCTCATGTTTGCGGCAAATTTCTTCCAGGGTCTGTTTTTTATTGAAAATACCCTGGTGCAGTTCACTGATATAAAGTTTGCTGGCTCTTTTTTCCAGGGCCTTTGATTTTTTCCCGGTGATTATTCCTGTCTTGAGGCCCATAAGATGCGCCATGAGTATTCCCATCCCGTCTCTGACGTAATAGGATTTTAACTCTTCTCCGTCTGGTAAAACAATCAAAGTACCGTCGGTCAGAGTTCCATCTACATCCATGAGGATCATTTTTATCTTGCTCGCACGCTCTTTTATCTTCATCAGAACATCTCGGTGCGCCAGAGATCATGAAGATGAATGATCCCTTCGATTCTCCCCTCTGGATCTTTAATTATCAGAGAAGTTATCTTGTGATCTTCCATAAGCTTCAGTGCTTCTGTGGCCAGATTGTTTTTCCCAATAGTCACAGGGGCTGCTGTCATACAGGCTCTTGCTGTTTTTTCAAGGACCGCATCTCCGTATTTCTGAAGAATCCTCCTTAAGTCTCCATCAGTAATGACTCCCAAAATTCTGTCCTCATCATCGATTACACAAGCAAGGCCCAATTTTTTAGAAGTCATAACATCAAGAACAGACTTCATCAGTGTTTCCTGGGGAACCGTAGGAATCTGGGAACCCAGGTGCATTAAAGCGCTGACCTTTATAAGTTTTTTTCCAATCTCGCCTTTGGGATGGAAAAAGGCAAATTTATCTTCCCCGAATCCTTTTTTTCGCATCAGAGCAATAGCCAGGGCATCGCCAAGTGCAAGGGCGGCCGTGGAGCTTGCGGTTGGAATGAGGCCGCTGGGTTCTGCTTCCTTTTTGACATCTGCCTGGAGGACAACGTCACTATACTGTGCAAGCTTGGACTTTGGATTTCCCGTGATACTGATGAGGCTGACTCCGATCCGTTTAATAAAACCCAAAAGAGAGACGAGCTCATTGGTTTCTCCGCTGTATGATATGGCGATCACCACATCTTTTGCGCTGATCATTCCCAGGTCGCCATGCCCTGCCTCAGCGGCATGTATGAAGAGAGCAGGGGTTGCGCAGCTGGCCATAGTGGCTGCGATTTTTCTCCCTACAAGACCTGATTTGCCCATCCCGGTTACAATGACCCTGGATTCACACTGAGAAAGCAGCTCAACGGCATTAGCAAAGTTGTCATCCAGTCTTGATGCCAGGGATTCAAGGGCCTTAGATTCGATATCAAGGACGCTTTTTCCGATTTTAATGATTTCGTCTTTGGTCATTGTTTCTGTCCTTTAAAAAATCGCGGCTTTGCGGAGCGCCTCACGCAAATCTAACAACAGCGAAAGCAAATCTCTTAAATCGTTTATATTCAGAGAGTTAAGACCGTCTGACTTGGCCTCTTGAGGATTGTCATGAACCTCCAAAAAAACACCATCCGCTCCTGCGCTGACTCCAGCTCTGGCAATGATCGGGATGAATTCCCGGTCTCCTCCGGAAAACCGCCCCTCACCACCTGGTTTTTGAACGCTATGGGCAGCGTCGATCACAACAGGGAATCCAAACATCTTCATAGCAGGGATCGAACGGATATCAACCACCAGGTTGTTGTAACCAAAACTTGTTCCTCTCTCTGTCAGCAGGATCTGGTGGTTATTGTGACGCTGAATTTTCTCGATGACATTTTTCATATCCTGTGGCGAGAGGAATTGTCCCTTCTTGACATTAATGGGTTTTTGTGTTTTTGCCGCGGCAACGATCAAATCTGTTTGTCGGCAGAGGAATGCAGGGATCTGAATAATGTCCAGGACTTTGGCGGCATGTGAAACCTGCCATGTTTCATGGACATCGGAAAGAACAGGAACCCCGATCTGTTTTTTCACCGTTGAGAGGATTTCCATGCCCTGTTCAAGGCCGGGGCCCCTGAAAGAATCGAGGAAGGACCGGTTGGCTTTGTCAAAAGAGGACTTGAATATGAAGGGAATCTTGAATTCATCACAGATCGTTTTGATCTTTCCGGCCATGGAAAGGGAGTGATCCTTGCTTTCGATGACACATGGTCCCCCAATAAGAAAAAGCGGATTTTTCCCTCCTATAGAGAGGTTCTTATTTATTTTTATCTCTTTGGTTTCGATAGTCATAGCTGGCTCCGATAAAAGCTTTAAACAAAGGATGAGGATCCAGGGGTTTTGATTTGAATTCAGGGTGAAATTGACATCCTAAGAACCAGGGATGGTCCTTGATCTCAATGATCTCGACCAAGTCATGATCCGGGTTTTTCCCTGAAATGAACAGTCCGGCGTCACTCAGGATCTTTTCATAAGCCGGGTTGAACTCATAGCGGTGACGATGCCGCTCTGATATTTCAAGCTGTCCGTAAGCCTTTTCTGCAAGAGACCCCTTTTTCAGAAGGCAAGAGTATTGTCCCAACCTCATGGTTCCACCCAAATCTTTGACCCCTTTCAGTTCACGCCATTTGAAGATGATCTTATGAGGGGTTTTTTCGGTGAACTCTGTGCTGTTTGCCTTGTCCAAATTGGCAATATTGCGTGCATATTCGATAGAGGCGCACTGCATTCCCAGGCATATTCCGAAAAATGGGACTTTCTGCATCCGGGCATAGGAAATGGATTTTATTTTTCCTTCTATCCCTCTGATTCCAAAACCTCCCGGAACAAGAATCCCGTCTGCAAGATCAAGAATCTTTTCTGGGCTGAAGTGTTCAAGGTCTTCGGCTTCAATCCAGGAAATATTGACTTTAAGCTGATGTGCTGCCCCTCCATGGCATAGAGCCTGATTCAGGCTGATATAGGAATCCTGAAGGCCTGCATATTTTCCCACAAGAGCGATGTTAACTTCATCCTTTGGAGACTTTGACTTCTGAACCATATCTTTCCATTTGGTCAGGTCTCGCGTTCCAAGGGAAAGACCCAATCGATTGAGAATGATGGAGTCCAGATTTTCCTGAGAAAAAAGCAGTGGGATCTCGTAAATATTGTCCACATCCTGGGCTGTAATGACCGCTTCCAATGGGACATTTGTAAACAAGGAGATCTTTGCTTTGATGTCTTGATTCAGAGCTCTGTCTGTTCTACACAGAAGGATGTCCGGCTGGATACCGATTGCCCGAAGCTCCTTCACGCTGTGCTGCGTGGGTTTTGTTTTGAGCTCGCCGGAAGTTTTAATAAAAGGAACTAAAGTGAGATGAACAAAAAGAATATCCGGGCCTAAATCAAGCTTCATCTGCCGGATTGCTTCAAGGAAAGGCAGGCTTTCAATATCTCCTACCGTTCCTCCGATCTCTACGATTACAATGTCATTTTTATCAACAACAGTAAAGAAGGCATCTTTGATCTCCTGGGTGACATGAGGAATGACCTGAACGGTTTTCCCCAGGTAGTCACCTCTCCGTTCTTTTCTCAATATTGACTCATAGATCTTGCCTGCGGTCCAGTTGTGGGCTTTGGTTGTTTTTGTTGAAGTAAATCTTTCATAATGCCCCAGATCCAAATCTGTCTCAGCCCCGTCATCCGTAACATAGACTTCTCCGTGTTGGAAGGGGCTCATTGTACCGGGATCCACATTGAGATATGGGTCGAATTTCTGCAAAGTGATCTTATACCCGCGGCTTTCCAGCAGCCGTCCAATTGATGCGGCAGCGATGCCCTTTCCAAGAGCGGACAGCACTCCACCTGTGATAAAAATAAATTTACTCATTTTTCCCGTTCTTTATCCATTCCTCAATCCTGGAGATATCTTCAGGATAGTCTACACCAAGAGTTGGATGAGATGTTTCGATGACCTTGATTTTATATCCATTTTCAAGCACTTTTAGCTGTTCCAGCTTTTCCACCTCCCCCAATTGAGAATGAGATAAATTTTTCATATTGAGAAGAAAATCTCTTTTGTATCCATAAATACCGATGTGGTTCAAGAAAGATCCTGAGGCATTAAAAGGAATAGGTGCTCTTGAAAAATACAGAGCAGAACCAGTATGGTCTACTACCACTTTGACAGTTCCTTCATTTTTAAATCGGCTGAAATCTTCTGATCTGAAGGCCAGGGTTGCCATGGGGGTAGATTCGTCCTGGAGGACCTCGACCAGACTGTCGATCATATCGCCTCGGATAAGAGGCTCATCGCCTTGAATATTGATGACAAGGGGAGATTGGATCCGTTCCGCGATCTCAGCAACTCTTTCAGTACCGG
>CBDVEQ010000114.1:0-9178 GCA_965373045.1 uncultured bacterium
ACATACAGAACAAGCAGTGTGGCCAGCAGAAGAATCGCCAGGAGCTGCTTTCGCGTGATCATTTTATATTTCTTTGAGATTTTTAATAAGCAAAGATTCCTTTTTGCTCCCGATGGTCTTTTTTACAGCCAGAACCTCTGCTGCAAGGATCTCATTCAAATCCCTGAACAGATACTTGCCGGATCTTCTCCCGGATGGGGTCATTTGTGCTTTGAGTATCGATTTGATATCTATTCTCCCGTCTTTTTGAAGTCTGACGCCTTTAAAAAGCGGCGACAGGTAACCATTGATCTCATTAATACTCTTTTCCAACACCTTAAGTGAAACAGGCCCGATCTCTTTGGTCATAAATTTGTGAATGTATGCACATTTCTTGTTCAGGTCTTCCATTTGATCCTGGATCTCTGTCTGGGAAACAGTACTCGCCCAGTGGTCGTTTCCCGCCTTACGCGTAGCAACAAGAACCCCGGTGCAAAGGAGGTAAAAAATAACCCTCTGAGTTTCAACCGTCCCCAGCTCGCTGGATCTATGGATATCCTCCAGGTTTTTGTGATTTTCGATCACATTCATCAAATATTTTTCATGCGGCCGGAAAGAAAATCGGTTTTTACTCCGGGGAGACAGAGTCAGAACTGAGCCGGAATTTCCAGGAAGATGTTTTTTAAAAACATCAAAATTCTCCATCCTGTCCACACCCTGTCGAATAAACTCGGGCACAGAGATAAAAAGGAGAATATCTGTCCTGGACGGATCCTTTTCCGCATCAAAGAAAAATTCGCCATCAGGACGATCAAACAGGGAGAAAAGGTCTTCCTGAACATACTCCTCCATTAGTTGCCAGAACCGGTCAGGAGTAAAAACATGCTGTTCCATGAATATTTTGATAAGGGAGCCATTATGTTCCCGTGCCGTATCCTTATAGCTTTTCAGATCTTCAGCGCCCAGGAGCCCCTTTTTCACAAGTCCCTGGCAGAATGGTCCAAGCATAAGATTCTCTCCGCTGAAGACAATAGAACCGCTGAGGAAATCCAGCTCTTTCTTGAGAGAAGAACCGCTGATTTTCAGACGGCCTGTCGCCCTTTCTTGCCATAAAGAAAAAAGAAGGAGCGGGAAAGGGCGATCGGACAAATTCCCTTTGAAGCTTCTCCGGCCATTCGACTGATCCATGCAGATACTTTATTAAGATGAGTGGCTTCTGTCAATAAAACATAAAGACCAATCTGATATCAATGTCAAGAAACGAAGGATCATATTCGCTGCTCGCGATCCAAATCGTGATTTTTTGCTCTCTTTGATAATAAGGCCATTATCACCGTGCCAATAATGATGATGAGATAGATCACCAGCAGCGGTATTTTAAACAACGCCATGCTCGTAAAGAATACAGCCGAAATTACAGCGGCAACTGTGGCCAGGGGTATCTGCGTGACTACATGATCCATATGATCGGCACCGCACACCAGGGATGAGAGAATCGTAGTGTCGGATATAGGCGAACAGTTGTCACCATACACAGAACCGCCCAGGACGGCCGCAAAACAAAGTATCAGGAAATGAGGATCAGGATTGATCGCCCACGCCAGGGGCATGGCGATGGGAAAGACAACCGCATAAGTGCCCCACGAGGTGCCTGTGGCAAAAGCCATGAACATAGCAAGGCCCAGAAAAAGGGCTGGAAGCAGCCACGGCACGAGCACTTCACTCGTTGTGCGGATCAGATAATTGGCCGTACCGAGATGCTGAGAAACCCCTTTTAACGTCACAGCCAGCCCCAAAATGATGGCGCCCAGAGTCACACCCCTGCAGCCGTCGATAATACCTTCCATGACCTTTTTAAGCGCCATGCCTTTGTAAAGCGCTGTTCCGACCGATACCAGAACCGCCAGCATAAATGCCTCAAATACATAGAGCTTGAATGTCTCTTTGATCCCGCCATATTTCACGAACTGGGGGATAACCTGTATCAGAAACGGGATAATGGTAATAGAAAGAAGTGTTAAAATTGGAAGGAGAAAATCGATGTTGCCCGGTTTATATCCCTTGGGAACCCTCAATTCCGTCAGTTCCTTGGAGGAAAGCGGTGTCGCCTTAATGTGATCGAGTTTACCGGTTGTCTGAACACGAATCATCGCGCGTTTCATTCGCTTGCCATACCAGGGAAGCCGTTCGAGGGAAAGGGAGTAAGTGAAAACGATGGCGACGATGGCGTAGAAGTTGTATGGTACCGCTCGATAAAAGAAGCTGATGGCTGCGCCTTCATCGGGCAGGATGGATGGAATCGTGGCCGCTACCAGTCCTGCCACATAAATGGGCCAGATGTTGAATGGTAAGATGGTCGCCACCGGCGAGGCGGTCGAATCGATAATATACGACAGTTCTTCATGCGAAACCTTGTTACGGTCGCACAAAGGTTTTACCGTAGAGCCTGCAAGGACCGTGCTGATGGTGCCTCCCTGGTGGAAAACAGTTCCCATAAGAGCAGCAAACAACTTTGCCGAACGCCGGCCTTTAACAACACGTACACCCACCCAGTTGGCAAAATATTGTGCGCCGCCGGTTTTGGTCCATAAACCAGTGAGGCCGCCCAAACACCAAAGATAGATCAGCAATATCTCGCCGTAAGTTTTGCTCCCGATACCTGGAATTAGAAATGTTTTAATAATATTGTACTCTCCGCTAATAACACCCCCTGCAACTATGCCTAGAAAAAGCGACGGGACCACTTCTCGAGTGATAAAACAAAGTGCAAGTGTTAAGAGAGCTGGAACCACCGACCAAAAACCAAAGTCCTGCGTCCCCTCGTTTAACTGAATAAGCCTAGTATTTTCACGAACCAGAATTATAATGATAATGGCAATAAGAAAGGACAGCCATTTGAGGTTTCGTCTCATAGATCTCCTTGTACATCATCAAACGGATTTCGCCTTCAAAAGTAATCCTGCCTTATCGTTAAATCATAAAAGATCGACTGATAAATCCCATAGCTATATATAAAAGTGTTTTGATAAACCACAGGATATAGGCAGTAATCAGGCCCTTTTTCGGCTCGATTTTAAAAACATAGGAAAGGCCAAGACCTATGATCCCATAAGCCCATAGCTGAAAGAAATCAAATTGGCTTAACACGATATAGGCCGAGGATGTCACTTCAAGCTTGGGAAAGAACACTGCCAGGCTTGTGGATGTCTGAAAAAAGGATTTTTTAGACAGAACAAGAAAAAGTCGCAAAGCTCCCCCGAGCCCAATATCTATAAAACGTGCGTGAAGGAAAACAGCAAAGATCTGCTTATATTTTCCCTCGGTCGATGACAACCTGCCCATTCCTAAAAGAATCAAACATTGAAAAAGGAAACCAATGAACAAACCTAAAGGACTCAACAGAAAAGATCGAACCAGTGTTCCTGTTTTTGACGGGGTCTTCATCCCCTCCAGATAATCCTCAAAGCGGTCTTCCCCCATGCGCTCTCTCAGTTTCACATTGTCTTTCATCATCTGAAAGGTGTCCTGCTGCTGATAGGGCATTGTAAAATAAGAGAATAAGGCAGTGAAGATAAAGAGGATGATGAGAGCATCGATCAAGACCGGTTTCCCAGATACGGCTTTGATCGTTTGTTGAGGGCTTAAAAATATCCCCAAGAAGCGATTGAGTATATTCATTCTATATGCTCCTTTCTGACTTCTTTCTCAATCCGTCCATCCCTTAGATAAATAGTCCTATGCGCGTGCTCTGCGATCTCAGGATCGTGAGTGACCATAATGATCGTATTTCCATCAGCATGGATCTTGTGGAAGAGTTTCATGATCTCAAATCCGGTTTTTGTATCCAGGTTCCCTGTCGGCTCATCGGCCAAAAGGATTGACGGCTCATTGACAAGAGCCCGGGCAATAGCCACTCTCTGTCTTTCCCCGCCTGATAGTTCGGGAGGGCGGTGGTCCGCCCTGTTCTCTATCTCAACCATCTCTAAGGCCTTTCGTGTCTTGGTCTCTCTTTCCTTCCTGCTTGCTCCCTTGTAGATCAAGGGAAGTTCTACATTGTGAAATGCAGTTGCCCGCGGAAGCAGGTTAAAAACCTGAAATATAAATCCAATCTCACGGTTCCGGATGTGGGCCAGTTCATTTTCACTCAGGTCGCTGACTTTTTTATTGTTCAACAGATATTCACCTTTGGTCGGTGTATCGAGACAGCCGATAAGATTCATCAAGGTCGATTTACCCGAACCAGAGGGGCCCATGATTGCAACGAGTTCATTGTGATGAATATCAAAGGTTACACCACAGAGAGCTTTGACCTCTTGTCCGCCTAGTTGATAGACTTTCCATAAGTCGTGAACAGATATGAGAGTGTTATTTTTTCCGGCCATCATTAATTCTCTTTGTCTTTTTTCTTTTCAATTTTAAGCAGCGTGCCCTCACGGAGAGAACGAAGAGCGCTGTATGGGCCAATGACAATATCCTGCCCTTCCTCAAGGCCGGATATGATCTCAATCTTCAACTCGCCCATGATCCCTTTATTAACCGGTGCGAATTCAGCCCTTCCCTGCTCGCTGACAAGATAAACACCTTCTTCCTTCTTTTGTCTGTCTTCCTTGCCTTTGTTTTCCTTATCATCTATCTCCTTCAGGACAAGCGCCGATATCGGCACTGCCAGAACGTTTTCTTTTTCTGAAGTAATGATGTCGGCTGAAGCAGAGAGACCAGGTTTCAGATTTTCAGGAGGGTCCTCCAGAGTAATCACCACTTTAAAATCTTTTGATTCCTGAGAAGCGGTTAATTTTTGTAGAGCTGAACTCCCGATCTCCGTGACTGTTCCTTTTATGACTCTGTCCGGAAATGCATCTACACGCACATCTGAGGACTGCCCGATCTCAACGGAAACCACATCAGTCTCATCGACCTCAACCTCCACTTCCATAACAGAAAGGTCAGCAATGGTCATGAGAACAGTGCCCGGATTATTCATCGTACCCACAAGAGCAATCTCTCCTTCTTCGACACGGAGGCTTGTTAGAACACCATCGATAGGCGAATTGTAGACTGTTTTTTGAAGGTTATCCAGCGAGCTCTGAAGCGACGCTTCGGCCTGTTTTTTCTGGTAGAGGATGGCCTCATTCTGGGCTTTAGAGATATCGAAATTTGCTTCGGCGGCCTCAAGCTGCTCGCCTGAGATCAGATCTTCATCATAGAGATTTTTCTGCCGCTCAAAATACTTCTTGTCTTTTTTTAAACGGGCTTCAGCTTTAATTATTTCCGCCATATATATATGGATAGTTGCCCTGTCTCTGTCAGCATTTGCCTCATACTGAGTGGAATCCAGCTTTAGAAGAAAATCCCCGGCATGGACCCTCTGCCCCTCAACCACGCCGATCTTCACGATCCTACCTGGAATATGGGCGCTTATATTGACGTTTTTTTTGGGTTTCACCTCGCCAGATGCAGAAATAATAGAAGTTAGATTCTCACTCTTCACCTTTTCCACACTGACCGCTACTGTTTTTTCACGATTGGCCTGCATACTGAAAATAACGATTACGGCGATAACAGCAATAACCCCGATAATTAAAAATGCTTTTTTCTTCCCTGATTTTTTTTTCTGCACAGTCATTTGTAAACCTCTTAGAAATAAATATCATAGTATACTACGTCATAAAAGGCAAAAAGTTCGACCGATCTCTATATATCCCAAAACAGAACCTGTCCTTTCTTGAAGATCATTTGCCTAGAGGCTGTCAAGTTGTTAATATGAACATGTAATGGATTGGAAAAAATATCAGGATATTGGGACTGAAGCCGCTCTTAAAGCAGGACGTATGCTCCGAGAGAACATGAGTTCCCACCGTGAGATATCCTATAAGGGAGTTGTCGATCTTGTCACTAATTTCGACTCCAGATCTCAAGATATTATCCTGAACCATCTTTCGAGTTTTTTCCCGGATCATGATTTTCTTGCTGAAGAAGATCCGTCCGAGCGCCGGCGTTCGGAATTCCGATGGATCATCGACCCGATCGACGGCACGACTAACTTTGCTCACAGCTTTCCCATATTCTGCATTTCCATCGCCCTCGAATATCAAGATAATATTGTAGCCGGCATCATATACGACCCCATGCGTGATGAAATTTTTTCCGCAGTTGAAGGGGATGGCGCGCACCTCAACGGCAGCAGGATCATGGTATCCCGGATCGACGATCTGAATAAAAGCCTTCTAGCAACCGGATTCCCTTATGATCTCCGTAAAAGCCGAATGAATAACATCGATCATTTTATCAATTTCATAAAACAGGCTCAGGCGGTCCGGAGATGTGGATCTGCTGCATTGGACATCTGTTACGTGGCCTGCGGGCGTTTTGACGGATTTTGGGAGATAAAGCTGAAGCCATGGGATGTAGCCGCTGCAGCTCTGATCCTGTCTGAAGCCGGCGGCAGGGTCAGTGACTTCCACGGAAATCCTTTAAACATTTTCGGGATGGAGACCCTGGGATCTAACGATCTGATCCACAAGCAGATGAAGGAAGTCCTGCAGTCAACAAAAAAAGTGTGAAAAAATGTTAAAGAAGAACAACAGAAATCCAAAACCTCGATTCAGATCAATGGCCTTTTTTTGTTTTCTTGCTGCTGCACTTCTGTTCAGTCTAAATGCACAGGAACAGGACAAAAAGGAACAGGAAAAAGAAGAGCTGCAGGTTATGCCCCGCATTGAGCTGAAAAATCCTCTAATGCCAGGTCGTCTCCATGAAATCAGTGTTCCGAGTTATGTATTTTGGACTGATACGGGTTTTGATGTGTTCGAAGGCCAGGAAATACGTTTTATCACAGATCCAAACAGGAAAATCTCTCTGCAGAGCGGAAATCCTGTTGCCTGGTGCGGTCCTGATGGGAAAAACCTGAAAACCATACAGCAGCCAATAAAAGGAAAAAACTTCGGAGCCCTGATCGGCCGGGTGGTAAGACTTGTTTCTATTGAAATTGACGAGGAGTCCGATGAAGAGATACGGAATGAACTGATCCGATACTTTTACATAGGCTCAGAGAATGACATCATTATGCCAATGGACGGCCGGCTTTATCTTGGGATCAATGAGATTGTTGTACAGGATAACACAGGCTATTTCAGAGTGACCTTCTATCTGAGATAAACGCTCTTAAGATACCTGTTTTTTCGTAAAAAATTTGTCCATAAACCGAATATCATAATCTCCATTTTTAAAATCGGAATCGGAGAGAATTCTGATCTGAAGGGGAATATTGTTCTTTATCCCCACAATAGTCGTCATTTCTAAAGCTATCAGCATTTTTTGGACGGCCTGTTCCCGGGTCGGAGCATAGGTTATGATCTTCGCGATCAAAGAATCATATTCCGGCGGGATTTTCCAACCAGTGTAAGCGGCTGTATCTACACGGATGCCCTGCCCGCCTGGAAGAACAAGAAAATCTATCTTTCCGGGAGATGGAATAAAGGTATCCGGATCCTCGGCATTGATACGGCATTCTATACTGTGACCACTAGATTCCAGGTTCTTGGAAAGAGACAACTCATCGTCCGCAGCTATAAGGATCTGTTCCTTTATCAGATCCACATTATAGACCATTTCTGTTACCGGATGTTCCACCTGAACTCTGGTGTTTACTTCCATGAAATAGAAATTTTTATTTTCATCCACAAGGAATTCAAATGTTCCCAGGCTTTGATACTTGATAAATGAGGCAGCGTCTTTTGCCGCTTTAATGATCTTTTTCCTTAATTTTACATCGACAAAAGGAGAAGGGGTCTCTTCGATCAGCTTCTGATGTTTTCTCTGGATAGAACACTCTCTTTCTCCAAAGGCAGCAACATTACCCTTGCCGTCTCCTGCAACCTGAACCTCGATATGGCGCGCGACCTCTAAAAACCTCTCCATATAGAGGGAGGGAACACCAAAGGCTGCTTGAGCTTCCGCCTGTGCGATGGAGAACTGCTCTTCCATCTGAGAAGCTGCCCGGACTATTCTCATCCCCTTTCCTCCGCCTCCGGCTGACGCTTTAAGTATTACAGGAAACCCGATTTTTTTCGCCGTGGCCCTTGCTTCGTCTATATCATCGATGATTTTGTCGCTTCCAGGGATGACCGGGAGCTTGGCTTTGATCATTTCCTGCCTGGCCCTGTTTTTATCTCCTAAAAGCCTCATGATATGGGCGGACGGTCCGATAAAAGTTATTCCGGCCAATTTACAGATCTCAGGTAATCGGGGGTTTTCAGCAAGAAAACCGTATCCGGGATGAATGGCCTCTGTCTTGGTGACCTCGGCTGCCGCCATGATAACAGGAATATTAAGGTAGCTCTCGGAAGGCCGGCCCGGACCAATGCAGATCTTTTCGTCCGCCAGCAAAACATGAAGACTGTTTTTATCCGGTTCCGAATAAACAGCAACGGTTTTCACACCCATCTCCCTGGCAGAGCGAATAATCCTCAGCGCGATCTCTCCACGGTTGGCAATTAGTATTTTTGAAAACATGGGATTATCTTCAGAGAGGTTTGATTCCGAACAGTTTTTGTCCGTATTCAACCGTGTTGCCGTTCTCGACAAATATTTTTTCGATGACGCCGTCAACTTCGGATTCGATCTCGTTCATCAATTTCATCGCTTCAATAATACAGACGGTCTGGCCCGGTAGTACGCTCTCACCAATCTCCACAAACGACTGAGAGGATGGATCCGAAGAACGGTAAAAAGTTCCGACCATGGGAGAACGGACGATGTGAAGCTCATCCGTCTCCTCCCCCGGTTCGATTTCGTCGATTTTTGTGACGGATTTATTTTCAGGTAAAACAACGGGTGCTGGATACGGTTGAGCCGGCACAGTTCCCTTCGGGATGCGGCTGATCTTTATCTTAAACCCCCCAACCTCCAGCTCAAATTCAGACAGATCCCGTTCTTCCAGAAGGTCTATGATCTTTGTGATCTCATTATAATCGATTTTTGATTTCATGGTATGTCCTTCTTTGATCCTGCCGGAAAAGTAGATATACCTTAATGATATTGCCTCAAAAAGTCAAGGGACTGAACTGTAGTTGATTTCAGTTAGAAATTAGCCTAGCATGAATAAACAGAAACATCACAAGGAAAATAATGCTAGATCAATTATCTGAACGATTGCAAAAGGCCATGAAGTTTCTCCGCGGCGAGGGGAAAATCACAGAAA
>CBDVEQ010000115.1:0-8937 GCA_965373045.1 uncultured bacterium
GAGATCGCGGATATCTTCCTGGATATGAACGCTTTCTCTACGAATACCGATTTGTGCTTTCATATCAAATCTCCAATCGTTCTAATGTATTTTATAAAAAAAACCACTATGGACACAACTTGAAGCCTTGAGCACTACCTAATAAATTGATAGTATAAAAAAATGATCAAATTCTTTAATACGTTGAGTGGGAAGGTAGAGCTTTTTTCTCCTATCAGAGAGGGGCATGTCGGGCTTTATACGTGCGGCCCTACGGTTTATGACTATGCCCATATCGGAAATTTTAGATCTTACATTTTTGAAGACCTGCTCAAGAGATATCTTCTTTTTTTGGGATATCAGGTCATTCATGTAATGAATATCACAGATATCGACGATAAGACTATAAAAGGAGCCAAGACAGACGGGGTCTCGCTGTCGGAATACACAGTTAAATATATTGATGCCTTTTTTCAGGATGTTGACACATTAAACATTGTCAGAGCAAACCACTATCCAAGAGCGACCGAACATATTAAGGAAATGTCTTTGATGATCAAGGGCCTTCTGGAAAAGGGATATGCGTATGAAAAAGACGGTTCCATTTATTTTGATATCTCAAAATTTCCCGAGTATGGAAAACTCTCAAAAATCGATTTGAACCAATTGAGGAAAGGCAGCAGGGTTGAATCGGATGAATATGAAAAGGCCAATGCCGTCGATTTTACTCTATGGAAAGCAAAAAAGGAGGGAGAACCTTACTGGAAGACTGAGGTTGGGACAGGCCGGCCGGGTTGGCACATTGAATGCTCTGCCATGAGCTCCAAATATCTGGGAAAGACTTTTGACATCCACTGTGGAGGTGTGGACAACATATTTCCTCATCATGAAAATGAGATCGCTCAGTCCGAAGCCTATACTGGGAAAAAATTTGTCAATATCTGGCTTCACTGCCATCACCTTATCGTTGACGGAGAGAAGATGTCCAAATCAAAGGGGAACTATTATACGATAAAGAATCTTCTTGCCAAAGGATTCAATCCTCTTGCCATCAGGTTTCTGCTCCTGTCAACACATTACAGAAAACAACTAAATTTTACTCTCGAGGCCCTTGAACAGGCGGTCTCTTCCGTGCAGAGGATCAGTGATTTCCAGTATGAATTGCTCAATCATAATTTTCCCGAGGGAGAAAACAAGGATGTGCTCCGCTTGATCGAAAATGGAATATCACGATTTACATCTGGCTTGAGCGATGATCTTAATA
Organism: uncultured bacterium; assembly: GCA_965373045.1. Lineage (GTDB taxonomy): Bacteria > Acidobacteriota > Aminicenantia > Aminicenantales > Aminicenantaceae > DAOVDI01. The sequence goes on from CBDVEQ010000115.1 coordinate 1,244, forward strand.
TATCGGTGGCATTGACATCCACATTCGATATGATTAAAAAGGCCAACATCTTGATAATCAAAAATAAGTTGTATCAAAAAGATGCGGAGCGATTGGCTGCTGCCTTGAATCGCATGGATGAAGTTCTGGGTGTTCTTCCTTTGAAAGAAACAGCGGATCTGTCTGATAAGATCAAGGAAAAGATCAGTCTCAGGGAGAAAGCCCGCGCTGATAAAAACTTCAAGCTTGCTGATCAGATCAGGGATGACCTGCTTAAAGAAGGAATAATTCTCGAAGACACAGTAAACGGTGTAAGATGGAAACATAAATAGCATGGATTATATATAAAAAAGTTTTCCAATCCCTGAATCCTTGAGATTTTTTCCTCCTTACCTGCGTTTATAATCCCTATGAAAGAATTTATCTCAGCAAAATACCCGTCTACCTGTCTTTTCGGCCGATCAGGGGAAAAAATGGCGGAAATGTATCTAAAAAAAGAAAATTTTCAAATCATTGCAAGAAATTTTCGTTTTCTAAAAGGAGAAATTGATATAATCGCTCTTGATCAGGAATGCCTGGTTTTTATTGAAGTCAAGACACGGACTAAAGATACTTTTGGATTTCCTGAAGAATTTGTTTCCCACTCAAAACAGAAACAGATCCGAAGAGTAGCAGAAGGATACCTGATGCTCAACCCACCAGAAGAAAGACAATGCCGGTTTGATGTGATCGCTATTACAGTAAAAGACACAGGCCAATCTGTTTTGCAGCATTTCAAGAATGCATTTTAGTAAAATGGCAATCTCGACTCGAGAATAAAGCAGGTAATTAAAACTGAAAATTGAGCCCGAGTTGCAAATTCCTTCCCGGCTCATAAACAGCATCCGGATCAGGTCTTGCTATATAGGATCTATGCAGACAGTTGGAAAGCAGAGTAAATATTCGAAAAGAAGTTCCTATCATGTAGTTAGCCTTGAAGTTGATGACAAAATATCCTGGTATGTGAATCTCTGCCGGACCGGGACGGCTCTTTTTTTGCTGAATGGTTGTATTGATACCGAGCGATAAGCGTCCGATCCAGAGCTCTGATCCCAGAAATAACCGTGCTGGTGGAATATCATTCATATCATCAGTGGAATCGAGACTTTTTCCAAAAAAAGCAAAATAATTCCCATATATTTTCCACCCGGGTCGTGGAAAGTACTCAATTTCCAGTTCATATCCAGTGATCCGGCCTTTGTTGATATTTCCATAAGTATAAACTTTTGGCTGAAGCATAAACCTTTCGATCAGATGGTCGATCTCATAGACAAATATATAGGCTCCCAGGTAAAAATCCTGAATAAAAAACCTCAATCCACCGTCCAGATTAAGGCTTGTTTCAGGCTTTAATCCCGGTTGGGCGATGATCGATCCTCTTCCTGTGATTCCCGAATAGAACAACTCGCTGAGGCTGGGGACTCTGTACGCTCTTGCTATATTGGCAAACAGGACAATATTGGGTGTGATCTTAAACGAGCTTCCGATGAAACCTGTAACAGCTGTGTGTTCACTTCTTGTGAATTGGACTGATCCTCCTGGCAAAGCCTTTAAACGGATGATATCCAGACGTCCTCCGCCCACCAAATCTATGTTTTTTAGACCGAAATAGTCAAATGACAGAAAAAAACCCAAATCTGACCGCATTCCTTTTCTATAGGGCCATTCTTCAGAAGAGAAAAGAATTTCACAGGATTCATTATAGGTCGTAGTCATGCTTTTCGCCTGAACACCTGTGCGGCCGAAAACATCAGCTCCGCTTGTTATCCGGATTTTTCCAATCTCCCTGCGGTATGAAAAAAACAGTCCATAATCAAGGCTTTGAGTTCGGTTGAAGGATTCGCTTTTTTTGAACGGAATTACTTTCTCTTTTTTCGTTTCAAGATATTGTGGATTTAAAAAAGCCTGAAAATCGATCTCTCCATCTTTTGCAAGGTGTTTTTCCTTCCATTGAAACTGGATAAAATTGTGTCCTTCCTTTGGATACCAGGTCGGCTTAGATATACTATCCTTATTAGCTTTTCCAATATTCTGGCCCCTGGCGGCCAAAAAACTCAGGTATATTTCCCTCTTGTCCGTTTCATGGGAGACTTTTCCCAACATACTCCCCTGTGTAAAAAAGGATTGCAGAACTTCTCCTTCGGGTGATGAATAATTTTCAGCATCGATTCCCTGGAATGACAGATAGAAACCGGTGTGATCCGTGCCTCCATCCAGGTTGAATCCAATGCTTTTTCCCTGATTGATCGTGCTGTATCTCGTCTGAATACTTCCCTGAATACGTTTATTCAAAGAAGGCTTTCTGGTCAAAATATGGATGATCCCACCAATTGCATCAGATCCGTAAAATACAGAAGACGGGCTCCGCAAAACATCGATCCTATCGATATCACGTGGATTCACAAAAGAGGCATTGGCACCCGTACGTCGTTCGCTCGTGACCCTGGCATTGTCTAGAAGGATGAGAATCCGCCTTCTTGCCAACCCCCGGATGTTGGGAACCAGGGAGAAGCCCCCGGCGCCGATATTCGAAACACCGGGCAGTTCAAGCAATCCCTCAGAGACATTTTCATGCATGTTTGTTTCTATTGTCTCCCTGGTCAGAACGGTTTCCGCGCCAGGGAAACTTATGGAAGCTTCCGGATATCGGAAGGCTGTGACTGTTATATCTTCTCTCTGGAGAAAATAGGGCTTCAATTGTATCAGAATAGATTTATTAAGAGTTTCTAATGTTAAAGAAATGATCTTCACCATGTAGTCGGGGTGAATGATCTCAAGAATGATCTTATGTGAATCCGGTATTTTCAAAGAAAAAACACCCTTATCATCAGATAGTGTTTTTTGACCGCTGGAACGATGGAGAACAACTGCGTTAGATACAGGAGTTCCTGACAGCGATACGATCCGGCCCATTATTTCTCGTGCTAAACAATCCAGGCAAAAAACACTGAAAAAGATCAAAATAAACAAAACTTTTATCGATGTTTTTTTCCGATCTAATAACATGTTATTTCCATAATGTCCGCTCGATCCGAATTACTGTAGATAGATCGTCTGTCTCTTGAGCCATGATTTTAACCGATTTTTTTAATACCGGGTGAATGGCATCAGGAGTAATTTCGCTTAATGGCACAAGAACAAAATTCCTTTTGTCCATTTTTTGGTGAGGAATCTTTAAGTTAGGAGAAGATATAACAAAATCCTCCGCCAAAAGGATGTCGATATCGATCTTTCTGGGTCCTTTAGGAAAGGTTTTTTTGCGTCCCAGACGGCATTCAATGTTTTTCAGAATTCTCAAAAGTTTTTGAGGACCAAATGGGCAGTCGACTTCAATAACCATGTTGAAAAAAAAAGATTGTTCTCGAATATCAAGAGGTTCCGTCTCATATAGAGAAGATGTTTTATTGATCCTAATGTTTTCCTTCTCTATGGAGTCCAATGCAGCAAGGATGTTTTTCTTTCTGTCCGCCTGGTTACTTCCAAGGCATAAATGATAGATCAAAGGAATGTGCCCACTAAATTTTATCAGGGATTAAAAAGACCAAATCTTTTCATTACCTTCAGTATAGCAAGAGTTATCCAGAGGTTATCTTCTATGCTGAAATTTTTAGATCTGAATTCCCAATAGCCGTATGAGTTTTGTTTTTTCAGAAGCCAGCTTAAAGCAGGCTTAATCCCTTTATGATCCGGTTTAAAACCGATCTGAGCAAGAGAATCCAGGCAGCTGAGAATATCGGTTGCCCAGAACGGAGAAGTCAATTCCTTCCAGAAATGGGCTCCATGTCTATCCTCATACTTATCCGCTTTAAAAAATCGTGTCAGGAGAAGTTCGCCTACATTGATTGCTGCCTTTCTTTTTCTCCAATTCGGCGAAGCAACCAGTGCCCGCAAGACCATGCCCGTGACAAGGTGGGAAAAGGGCTGCGTTTTATCAGAAACAATAGGCTTTATTCCAAGTTTGGATTTGTTATTGTATCTTTTTTTTTGTTCTTCTTTGCTTATTGTTCTGTAGGGAATAACCCAACCGCCTCCATCCTGCTTATGTCGCATCAACCACCGGAATCCGTTTTGTACACGCTTGTCATCGTTGTATCCAAGCAAACAGAGGATCTCGAGAGTCAGTGCATGGTATGTCGGGGAATACTCATTCAGATATGCTCCACGGAACTCTCCTTCACTTGTCTGTGTTGAAAATAAAAAATCCACTGCTTTCCGGATACCTTCTTCTTCCTGAGAACATCCATAGTTGTATAGTTGAAAGATATTACTCAGTGTATCAATGATATAATAGCTTTTTTCCCATTTTGGATGGCCTTCAAATCTTTTATTACACCACCCTCCATTAGGATGTTGATTTTTCATAATACGTATTCGCGCGGCAAATTTTTGCAGGTTCTTAATTTCTCTGTCTACTGGAACATTCAAAATGTCTTTTTTCAACCAATAAAGAATGGGAAGATTGCCTCGCGCCAGAAGAAACTCAATCGCCTTGTTTGTATTTATTTCCATTTCAAAGTTTCTGAATCCTTATAATTCCCTATGAGCAGAATTTCTTTCTCTAATTATGAAAACTAGATTTTAATCCAATTGTGAAAGTTCTGTCAATTTATTGTTTTTCACTGTGTTATTTTTAGTTTCAATTTACTATAATGCTTTTTTAAATATTTATGTTTCGCAAATTTTTGATTATTAAAACACTATAACATGAAGAATGGGAGGATCGTATGACTGACTTGATCTATTTGGACAATGGAGCTACATCATTTCCAAAACCTGATATTGTCCATACATTCATGTTTGATTTTTTTAAACGTTTTGGTGTGAATCCCGGGCGATCTGGTTATGACCTGTGCATAGAAACAGGAGAAATGGTCGAAGAAACCAGGAAAATGTTGACAGATTTTTTTAACGGGACAGACCCGAACCGTCTTTGTTTTTCCTATAATTCCACAGATTCCTTGAATCTTGCAATAAATGGGATGTTGGAACATGGAGATCACGCTGTGTCCACGACGATAGAACACAATTCAGTCCTGAGACCTCTTTATCATCTGGAAAAATATTCCGGAGTCGAAGTCGATTTTGTTCCTTTTGATAAAAAAGGATTTGCAGATCCTGATGATATTGCCAAAAAGTTTAAAAAGAACACTAAGCTGGTTGTGGTTAATCATGCATCAAATGTCATTGGAACGATCCAACCGATCCGGGAGATAGGAGAACGTTGTAGAAAACACGGTATTCCTTTTTTGGCGGATGTGTCCCAATCAGCTGGAAAGATCCCGGTCGACATGGAAGAACAGAACATAGATGTAGTCTGTTTTACAGGACATAAATCACTGCTTGGACCCACTGGAATTGGAGGATTGTATGTTCGGGAAGGCATAAACATCAGACATACACGCGCCGGAGGAACCGGTGTTCGTTCGTCTGTACGCGCTCACTTGGACGAATATCCATACAGGATGGAATATGGAACACCTAATGTCCATGGAATCGCAGGATTGAATGCAGGAGTCAAATGGATCCTGGGAAAGGGAATGACCAATCTGTTTCAGCATGAAAAAAAGCTGACTGAACAACTTAGAAACGGTCTCCAAAAAATAGATGGAGTAACCATGTATTACCAGGACGATCTGACCGATCATATCAGTATTTTATTGTTCAATGTCGATGGTATGGAGGCTTTAAACACAGGCACACTGCTAGACGTTGACCATAATATCGCATGCAGAACAGGGCTTCATTGCGCCCCCAGAGTGCATGAACAAATTGGTACCGCTAAGATCCATGGTGGGGTCAGATTTGGTATCGGGCCATTCAATACTGAAGAACATATCAAGGCTGCCATTGAAGGTGTTGCTGAAATAGCTGAAATGCAGAGAGGAAGAAAAGGAGTTAAATATGCCGGAAATCGTTATTAACGGAAAAATATATGAACTTAATGAGGAAGGTTTTTTAGCCCATCCTGAAGAATGGAATCTGGAAGTAGCCAAGACACTGGCCAGGGTTGAAGAAGGGATAGAAGAATTGACAGATGACCACTGGACTATCATAAACTATATCCGTGATTATTATTTAGAAAAAAATCTAGCTCCTATGGTTCGAAAGATCTGCAAGAATACAGAATTCAAGTTAAAATATATATTTGAACTTTTTCCTTCCGGCCCTGCAAAAGGGGCCTGCAAACTGGCTGGACTGCCTAAGCCTGACGGCTGTGTCTAATCTGCACAATGATGTTTGATGGATTTTCCTTTGACATAATATATCACTTCTTCACTGATATTGGTTGAATGGTCCGCGATCCTTTCCAAATGACGTCCGATTAGCATGAAACCCACAGCTCGTTTGATGGAAGTCGGTTCCTGTTTCATATAGGTCAACAATACCCTGAAGATCTGATCATTCATTTCGTCCACCTCATCGTCTCTCCTGCAAACATTCCGAGCCAGGTCAGCATCTTTTTTTATAAAACTTTCAATGGAATCCTTGAGCATATTCTGTGCCAGAGACGCCATGCGAAAGATATCGATCAACGGTTTCAGGGGAAATGAATTGATAAGGACTAAGGACCTATCGATGATGTTCACCGCTTGATCAGCCATTCGTTCCAGTTCACTGGAAATCTTCAGAGCGGAAACGATATATCTGAGGTCCACAGCCATGGGCTGATGCAGGGCCAGGAGCTTCATGCAGATTTGATCTATTTCTATATCCAGAAAGTTGATGGTTTCTTCTTTTTTATAAACGTCCTGTGCAATCTCCTCTTTACGCTCCTTGAGACATTGGATTGACAGGGAAATGTTTTTCTCCGTCAAAGAAGCCATCAGTAAAAGTTTTTCTTTCAACTCCTTTAATTCTTCGTCAAGGTGCCTTTCCATTTTTGCCTCCGATAAAAATATTCTGTGTTTATCCAAATCGACCAGTGATATAATCTTCTGTTAATTTATTGGATGGATTTGTAAATATTTTATCTGTTTTATCATATTCTACTATCTCCCCCAGCATCATAAAAGCCGTAAAATCAGATATGCGTGCGGCCTGCTGCATGTTATGGGTGACGACAATAACAGTGTAATGTTCCTTCAGTTTGTGGATCAGTTCCTCGATCTTGGCTGTGGCCACAGGATCGATAGCTGAGCAAGGCTCGTCAAAAAGAATAACTTCGGGCTCAACAGCAAGGGATCTGGCAATACAGAGCCTCTGCTGCTGTCCTCCTGAGAGGGAAAAAGCATTCTCGTCCATCCGGTCTTTTATTTCGTCCCAAAGCGCTGCTTCTTTCAAACTCTTTTCCACGATCATTTCGATCTTTTTTTTATCCCTCATCCCGTTGATCCTGAGGCCGTAAGCGATATTATTAAATATGGATTTTGGAAAAGGGTTGGGTTTCTGAAACACCATTCCGACTCTTTTTCTCAAAACGGCGACATCGACCTTGGGATGGTAGATGTTTTCGCCTTCCAACAGGATATCACCTTCTATTTTTATCCCGGGAATCACATCGTTCATCCGGTTGAGTGTACGGATGAATGTTGACTTTCCACAGCCGGACGGGCCTATCAATGCTGTCACCTTATTCTCTTCGCAGACTATATTGATGTTCTTCAAGGCAATTTGGGAACCGTAAAAAAAATTAAAATTTCGTATCAATTTTAGATATTAAAAATAATATTATAATT
>CBDVEQ010000116.1:0-8909 GCA_965373045.1 uncultured bacterium
GATACGTTCTATCATTAATACCATTCATTAAAGATCTGATTTTATTATCGACACTTATCCCCCTTCGGGCAAGCCGATCTGCTTTGTTGCGGCGCATTCGCAGTATATGAATACGGCTTCATACGCCGCGTCGTGCATATCGACCCGTGAATCATCCAGGCACTCTGGATTATTCATGATAATTGTTGATACGTTCTATCATTAATACCATTCATTAAAGATCTGATTTTATTATCGACACTTATCCCCCTTCGGGCAAGCCGATCTGCTTTGTTGCGGCGCATTCGCAGTATATGAATACGGCTTCATACGCCGCGCCTCACATATCGACCCGTGAATAACCCGGGTTCTGGATTATCCATAAAATTCGCCGATACAAAAATTAATGGCTAATATGCAAGAGAAATTATTGTAAATTATTAGCACTAGCCTTTCAATGTAAATGTGTTATCATGATTATGAAAAATCAATAGTTATGAAAAAATGGATTGTTATATTTCTACTTCTGGTATGTATTCTTCCAGCCTGTAAAAAGGACGAGAAGCAGCTCTATACCATGGCTGTCTTTCAGGTGAATGATGCTCCGACTTTGAATGAGGTCAGGAAAGGTTTTATAAAGGCCGTCGAGGACAGAGGCTATCAGAACGAAAAAAACATTCGGCTCATTTTCAGAAACGCCTTTGGGGATATTAAACAGATGCAGAGGATCGCTCAGCAGTCTGTTCTGAAGGAAGTAGATCTTATGATTCCTTTTTCTACACCCAGTCTTCAGGCTGCACTTCATGCGACAGAAAAGATCCCAATTGTTTTTTCATCGGTCGCAAATCCCTATCTTGCTGGAGCGGGAAAGTCTGCGGGCGATCATCTAAGTCATGTGACTGGAGTTTCTTCAAAAGGGCCCATCAAACAGAGTCTGAAATTCATCAAAGAGGTCCTGCCGGACACACAGAGGGTCGGCACGCTCTGGACGCCGTCTGAGATCAACTCGAAGTATTATTTGAATCTGGCCAGAGAAGGAGCCCGGGATCTGGGATTCAGAATCATTGCAGTACCTGTTACAAAATCGAGCGAAGTCCTTCTATCAGCCCAGGAACTTGTAAACAAGAACATCGATGTTATCTACCAGATCTCAGACAACACCATCAATGCTTCATTTCAGGCACTGAGCAAAGTCGCTGAAGAAAATTCTATTCCTCTTTTTGGAGGGTTTCTTCTTTCTACATATGAGGGGGCCTGTGCAGCTCTGGGATGGGACTTTTTCGACATGGGATACAAAGCAGGTATTATTGCCCTCCGTGTAATGGAAGGGGAAAATCCCGCCTTGATCCCCATAGAAAACATGAAGGATATCAGGCTGTATATAAATTTGAGTGCAGCGGAAAAACAAGGACTTCGATTTCCGGATGCTATCATACAAAGAGCACATAAAGTTGAGACACAATATCGGGAGTGAGGGAAAAATGAAAATATGCCATCTGTTGAAGAAAGAACATATTTTTCTGCATATGAATCCGAGTGATAAGAACCAGCTGCTTAAGGAATTTGTCGTATCTTTAAAGAAAGTAGAGGCGATAAAAAATGATGATGTGATCCTCGAGGCCCTTCTCAAAAGAGAAGGATTGGGGAGTACTGGGTTGGAAAAGGGATTTGCCGTTCCTCATGCTCTTGTGGATGTCATCACTGAACCTGTTATCGCCTTATCTGTCATCAAAGACGGGATCGACTTTAATGCAGCTGATAACATGCCGACCTACGTATTAATGCTTCTTCTGGGCAGCAAAAAAAATCCCGGCAGCCAGCTTAAAATTCTGGCCCATGTCTGCCGGTTGGTGAAAGAAACAAATCTTATTGAAGATATAAAAAATGCAGTATCTTCTGAAAAGATCTATAAGATTCTTGAATGTAACGAAAATACAATAGAATAAAGCTTTTGCTTCAGAAATCTCTTTTTAGGGCTTGTGAGGCTGGAAAACAGATCTGGGGACAGTAATAATGGCCCTCCCCTTTTTTCTCGGCGAAGCATGACGGATCGCTTCCTGTGTCAAATTAATGCCCTGACTGCAGGCATCGTGCAGGGGCAGCCCTCTGGCAAGCAAGCATAAAATGCTGGATGAAAGAAAACATCCTGTACCGTGAACATCCTTTGGGATCTTTTTATGAATGAAGCTAACAAAGTGTCTTCCGTCATAAAGACAGTCTGTTTTACTGCCTTTAAAGTGGCCTCCCTTTATAAGGCAGGGTATTTTGAAAATATCGTAGATTGTGTGGGCGGCTTTTTCCAGATCATCAGGTCCTTTGACTTTGAAACCGGATAAAAGAAAAACCTCATCGAGATTGGGGGTTATAAGAGAGCCGATTCCCATAAAGGTTTGGATTAAATCCTGAACAGCATTATGTTCAAGAAGCCAGGCGCCTGAGCTGGATTTTAAGACAGGATCGATCACGATCGGAATTTCCCGGTTTTTCTGAACTATGCGCTTAAGAACAGGAAGATTCTTTCGGGTTCCGATCATGCCGATCTTGATCCCAAAGAGAGGTATATCTTTTTCCAGCGTGTTATACTGCTGTGCAAGAATGTCTGGCGGCGGGCAGAAGACTCTCTCAACCTTATATGTATTTTGTGCAGTCAATGCAGTCAGAATACCAGAACCGGTAAAATCAAAATAACGGAACACCTGAAGGTCTAAAAGAACACCTGCGCCCCCACTTGGATCGAAACCGGCTATAGATAACAGCATCTTCTTAATATGTGATCCTAAACGTTTGAAATTCTCCTCTGAAATTTTCCCAGTCAACATGAACATCATCAACATGAGACATAGGCGAACCTTGGCTGAGTCTCCGAACAAGATTGTCGATGTCTTCTTTTTCCCCTTCGACCAGGACTTCCACTCTACTATCGGGCATGTTTTTGACCCATCCCTTTAATCCGAGAGAGGATGCCCATCTGCGCGTATGATCCCGGAAAAAAACGCCCTGAACTATTCCAGATATAAAGATGTGGGCTCTGAACTCCTGAATAATCATGGCCTGTCGTCCTTTTTCGCCTGTAAAAATTTTTTTCTGCATTCATCCGAGCAAAAAAAATATTCTTTTCCCTGATGGATTTCTTTGGTGGCCTCGTCTTTAGGGAGATATGTATTGCAGATATTGTCCTTGACCATGATGCCGGAGTGTTTCTTGGCAGGAGGGACTGCGCGCCCGCCTTTATTGATCGCCTGAAAAAAGCGAATGATCTTGAAAGCAAAATACACGATTAGTCCGTAAAATAGAATCTTTAATAATCCGTAAATCATAACTTAAATTTAGAGGAAATATATTTTTCTGTCAAATGAAATAAGGGGTATGATGTGTATCTGTCTTGTCAGCCGTGCTGTGCTTTCATATAATGTAATTGAGCCGGAGAAAAAAGATCGTATGAGGAAAGATCAGAAATGAATCTGAAACAAGAGATATTAAATGGCAACCCCAGAGCCATCGCTAAAGCGATCTCCCTGGTTGAAAATGATTCTGTAAAAGCCCAGTTGCTCATGAAAGAGATATTCCCGCAAACAGGCGGTTCCCTGATAATTGGGATAACAGGTGCACCGGGTTCGGGGAAAAGCACACTTGTGGATCAATTGATCACCAAATTTTGTGAGGAACAAAAAAAGATCGGGGTCATTGCTGTGGACCCGTCCAGTCCCTTTAGTGGAGGAGCCATTATGGGGGACAGAATACGCATGATGCGGCACAGTGAAAACCCGGATGTTTTTATTCGCAGTATGGCAACCAGAGGGCATCTAGGAGGGCTGACAAAGGCTACTGGGGAGGCTATCTCTATTATGGAGGCATCCGGTAAAGGTGTTATCCTCATCGAAACAGTCGGCGTTGGACAGGATGAGGTGGAAGTTGTCAAGATGGCGGATGTCATCCTTGTAGTCTTGATCCCTGGAGCCGGGGATGATATCCAGGCGTTTAAGGCGGGGATCATGGAGATCGCGGATATTTTTGTCATAAACAAGGCGGATTCCCCTGATGCGGATAAATTGGAAAGACAGCTACATGCCATGCTTGCTCTAGGATTGAAAGACAGGTCTGTTCCGAAGATAGTCAGGACTATTGCAACACAGGGTGAGGGAATTGAGGAGCTTTATAAGAAGACACTCGGGCTGTCAATGGTGCAGGAAGGGGACAGCCGGACAATCCGGAAGAAAAGACTGGTAGAATGGATGCTGAAGGATATCATCAGTGCAAAGATCAGCCGTGCTGTGCTGCGACAGGTGAGGCCGAAGGAATTTGATTCCTTCGTTGAAAAAATATACCTTCGAAAGATCGATCCCTACAGCGTAGCGGACCAGATCCTTTCCCGGCTAAAGTAAAAGGCAGGACACATGATAAAAAAAATGGATCATGTAGGAATTGCGGTCAGAGATATCGACCAAAGCCTCAAGACATGGGAGTCAGTATTTCAATTCCAGGCCTCTGAAATAGAAGAAGTCACAGAGAGAGGCGTTAAGGTAGCCTATCTGGATATTCCAGGAGGAAGTGCTGTAGAACTTATTGAACCGTTGGAAGAGGGAACACCCGTGGATCGGTTCCTGAAACAACGAGGGGAAGGAATCCATCATATCTGTCTTGAGGTGGAGGATATTGATGAGGCCATCCGGGAACTTATAAACAAAGGGATCGAATTCGTCAGCGAAAAGCCGGCAAAGGGAGCCGGAGGTAGCCGGATAGTTTTTCTTAAGCCTCAAAACATAAATGGAGTATTGATCGAACTCAAAGAATCCGGTTCTTCAAAACATGAATCGAATACAGCATTTAAAGGATAATCCCGCTTGCCGTAAAATTGGTCGGGGGAGGGGGGGCCTTATGGAGCGGGGAGGATGATCTTTACCGTTGTCCCTTTTCCGGGAGGGCTTGTTACAGTAATGCTGCCTCCGTGATCTTCGATGATTTTTTTTGCGATGGGAAGTCCGAGGCCGGTCCCAACATCTTTAGTGGAAAAATAAGAGTCAAATATTTTTGGAATGGTATCCGCACTGATTCCTTTTCCGGTGTCAGTGATGAGGATGTTTATGGAGCCTTGGGTCCTGGCCATCACAATAGATACTTCTCCTTTTTCTTGAATGGATTCAATTGAGTTTGTGAAAATATTTTTAATGGCTATGATGATCTTATCTTTGTCTGCTGTGATTAAAAAGTCATCTGATTTGGCAGTTAGCCGGAATACGATCCTGTGCGAAAGGACTTTTTTGTATGGAGCTATTGTCTGTCGGATAATGTTCTTCAGATCAAAGGATTCTTTCTGTGTCACAACTTCTTTTGATATCTTCATGAAATCGTGAGCGATTTTTCTAAGGTTTTCCACTTCTTTGATGATGTAGGTAACAGATTCGTTCAATGCTTCCTGAAAATTGTTAGGATTGTCATTGTAAACAGTCAGGAGATGTTCGGCTGAAAGCTGGATCGGAGTTAAAGGATTCTTGATCTCATGTGCGACTTTTCTGGCCATTTCTGCCCAGGCTACTTTCTTACCCATATCTGTCAGTTCCTGCTGATGTTTTTTCAGATTGGCGATCATGGCATTAAATCCATCGATCAGGGTTTTCATCTCGTCCTTGGATCTATGATCGATGGTGATTTCTAAATTGCCGAGACTAACCTCCCTTGTTCCCGATAATAGTTTCTGGATAGGCCGGATGATCATACCTCCTATTCCTCTGGCAAATGGGAGGACAGCCAAAATGAGAAAAACCGATATCAGAAATATAAAGTCAATGAGTTCTTCCGTGGTCTTTGACAGCTCCTGTTTTGCCTGTGGAAAGGGCAGGGAAATGAGAAGCTGGGCTTCCCCAAAATCGTATGGTATGGTCAGAGTTTGAAAGGAATAATCCCCGATCTCCTGAGTTTGTGTATAAAAAGGGATATTTTGATACTGTATCTTGTAGTAGATCTCGCCATCTATCAGATCCGGAAACAGGCCATAATCAAAAAACTCCCGCCGGCTGGAAGAGATCAGTTTTCCGTTTTGATACAGGTTGACGTCATTTGCGATCGTGGAACTGATCCAGAGGACAATGTTATCCGGCGGAAGAGTCAGGGATACCTGTTCATCCTGCTGAAGATATTCAAATTCTTCCATAACCCTTTTGGCAAAACTTGCATGCACTTCGGCCTTATCCGCGAACTGCTCGCTCAGCATACGAGCAAAAAAGCTCCGTGTTGAGAAAGTGAACAGGATCATGGGAACAAGAGTGACCACAATGAACGATAAATAAACACGGTTGGAGAAAGACCACAGCGGATTCTGTATTTTTTTATGGAAGTATAGAGTGGAGAGAAGAATAGTCAGAAGAAGAAATAATCCTCCATAAAAAAGCAGGAGCTTTAAGAACTCAAGCGCGAATGTCAGGAAAGACTTTTCCGGTAGAAAAAGCGAAAAGATCCTGTCTGTCCAGCGAAAATAGAAGCATTTGTATTTTTTCCCTTTGTCTATGAAGGAAGTCCAGAAGGAGGAATCTGACAAATTTATTTTTTGCAAAAGATCATGAGGAATGCCCGTGGATATTTTGCCTGGATTAAATTCAAGTTTTCCGTTCAGATCATAAATGGCAAATCCCAGATCAAGCTGGCCCATGGAAGGCATGGAAGTAGGCCGCATGACTTCAAAATAGGGATTTGCAGAGTAAAGAAAAGGAAGAGTTTCATAATCCACCATCAGAAAAAGGAGAAGCCTGCCCAGGTGATCATCTCCTTCGAACCAGTCTTTATATGCGATGAAATAATCCTTTTCCCTGCCAAGATATAAAATATTGTGGCCAAGGATAGTCCATGCTCGACTGACAGGAAATTCGAAATCAGTTTGATAGATATCCGGAACGTTCAGCGTGAACTTCGAGAGCCCGATTCCTTCAGAATTTACTATTTCAAGTCTCGAATATTTATTAAATTTTGCAAGCAGTGTGTTTTCCCACAATAAACGGGCCAGATCATAAGGTTCGGAATCATGGAAAAATGAAATGATGTTTTTATCTTCTTTATCGATCTCGAGCAGGGATTGCTCCAGAAGAAAAGACGCCCAGTTTTCCTGGGATTTTATAAAACTTTGAAGAGAATTCTGAATTAGAAGATGGTTCTTTTTTGTGATGACCATATGGGAAGACAGGTAGATGCAGGCCGTAAAGATGACTAGTGAAACAAGGATGAAACGTTTTTTTCTTGCGTAGTCAGGGGAAAAACCAAGAAGTGCGACCAGGCCTAGAACAAGAGCATGAAAAACAAGAAAAAGAGCATTCAATCCGGAAAGAAATACATAAGCCGCGAATCCAAGAATAAAAACAAGAAAACCAATGGTTGTATTATCTGTAAATTGAGACGCAGTCCGTGTGAGGGTCAATGAAATGACGAGAAAAACAGCAAAAAAAAGGAAGATACTAAGATGGAGCAGGATAAATGCTGCATTAAAGGAAAACCGAAAAAAATCAATTGATGAATTGTGAATAAGTCGAACAAGGAAATCCTGGAAAATGAATAGTAATAATAGAGAAAAAACCACAGCCATGGAACAGAAAAGAAAAAAATTTATGAGGGAATGGCTTTTTTTTTCTATAAAGCTATTTCTAAAGGCCCGGCTGAGATAGGCTGTGGCGAGAAGCAGCAGCAGGATTGAAAGAAAAATGTCGGCAGGAGATTTCGTGAGATTCCACAGAGATCGAAAGCCGGCTGTTGCAGGGGAAAATATAGATAGAGACTGAATTTGGCTGAGCTGACTCAGATGGAAAAATATAGCCCGGATCATAATAAGCGACACAAGCCAAACTATGATCTGTACTGGCTTTTTTCGGAAAAAAAATGTGTCTTTGTCAATATGAATGAGGAAAAGGACCAGCGAAAATATCAAAAACAGGTCAAGAAGGATTATGAAAAATTCCTGTACTTGGACGATTCTAGCGGATAGAGGAGGAGAATTTAATTTAACAGTCGCCACGATTTTCCGGTCTTGTGTTCTCAGAGGGAAAAAAAGCGTCTGGGCGCCACCCTGAAATCGTGGCTGTCCAATATATTCGTCGTTATAGCGTTCGAATATTCTTTCATAGCCTTGTATTTCTGTACGGAAGTCGTGGTAGTCGATATTGCAATTAGCGAGGATCTTATTCGGGAGAAAGTGATGTTCTTTTAAATAAGGCGTCTTGAATTGGGGCTTATAAGCAAGAAGATGAAAAAAGACGAAAAACTCGTTCTGATCGACAGGATGAATGGATATCAGATAAACAGAGGCCTTATCCTTAATGAGAAATATTTGGTTAATAGGAGAATGAATGGTTTTACTAAAAGAAACAATGGTTTGAATATCCAAAACATTCCCAAACCAGAAGTCGAGCGATCCATGTGAATAATGAGATATACCTTCTTTTTCCTTGTCGATGTCACATTTATTGAGAAGGCTGAAAAACTCGGGAGCAGAGCCTGGAATATTGTTCTCAAAAAGGGTGAGTTCCCTTTTTCGAAGAGTATCCTCAACATATGTAAATCTTTGTTGGATGGCATTTGCCTTGGCCCTTGAACGATTTAAGCTGTTTTGATAGTAATTTTTTGAGATAAATGCAGGAACGACAAGAGATGTAATAAAGGAAAGAACAGAAAGTCCCAGGCAGATCAAAAGACCATAGATGATATATTTTTTTCTGGATCGTCGTTCTGTTTCCATCAGGATCTAACCGCTCTGATTTCTTTGATTTTCCAGGATGCCGGAGGAAAGATTCCCTTTTTATTTTTTTCGAAGGCAAGATAAAAAAAGATGTGATAGACGTACTGTGTATCATCTCTTCTGTCTCGAAAGGACCAGCTTGCCTTGACAATGAATGTCTTTTTCAGCTGAACATAGAATTGTCTGTCTGAATAGAATTCAAATGTTGCATAGGATG
>CBDVEQ010000117.1:0-8845 GCA_965373045.1 uncultured bacterium
GACAGCAGGCCCCACTTTATTAACAAATTCAGTGAGTTCCTCTTTCCCGGGAGCAAACCTACCTAACCTTTCAGAGAGAAAATCAAGCGAATCCTCTCTTATATAGATTCCCGGCTCAACAGTAAAAATCATTCCAGGTTTAAGTATGCGGCCTTTTCCATCGGAGGGACCGCGGCCTCCAACATCATGGACATCTAAACCGAGCCAGTGGTTGATGTTATACATAAGCCAGATTCGATGCTGCCACTTGCTCTCCTTATCTGTTATTAGGCCCAGTCGATATAGACCTTCTTTGATAACCTCAACTCCACGATTGTGGATTTCATAGAGACCAACTCCTGGAGCTGTAAAATTAATTGCTTGCTCCTGAGCTTCAAAAACGACCTCATAGACCTCCCTCTGTTTTTTGCTAAATTTTCCATTAACAGGAATGGTTCGGGTTACATCAGCTGTATAAAAACTATATTCTGCACCTACATCCATAAGCACCAGGTCTCCATTCTGGGTCTTTCGATTATTTTCTTCATAATGCAGTATAGTGGAGTTTGGCCCTGAGCCGATAATTGATGGAAAGCCGGGCTTGGGCGAACCCTGTATTCTATAAACGTATTCAATAATGGCCTCGATATCATATTCATACATACCCGGCTCTGCAGCTTTTATGGCTTCAATGAGCGCGTCACAGGTGATATTTATAGCCTTTCTCATAAGCTCAATCTCTTCTGGACTTTTTATAAGCCTCATTTCATGGATATATTCCCGGGGATCAATTACTTGCTTGGGTCGATTACTAAAAGGATAACTGAGCATCGGGATTAATTTTTCAATTAACCACCTGTTTTCAAAGCTGCAATACACTCTGGATTTTCCCCTGAGATAACGGCGCAAGACCTGGTCAAACTTGTCAAGAGGATAGGCTTTATCTGCACCAAAGATTTTTACCGCCCCATCCACACCATACAGCTCTCCTGTCCATACTGTCCGCGCCGGGCTTTTTGGGCGAACAAATAAAATATATTTTTCTTTTGCATCCGGAATGAGTATGAAGGCAGCTTCCGGTTCATCAAATCCTGTTAGATAATAAAAATCGCTATTATTTTCCTCGCTTTTAAAAACCGCTAACCCTCCATCCATTTTTTCCATAAGTATTTGACGACGCTTAGCAAATATTTCTTTATTTTTAATCTGAGCTTCAAGTGAATTTCCCAGGGAAAATGAGATAATTATAAAAAATACAATAAGTATATTCGCACTATATTTTTTCATTTGTTTCTCCTAATAAAAAATCAAATCCTAACAAAGCCTCTCTTTCATAAGAAAATTATCTGAGTCAGCCACTATGTTACAGCTGAAAGATTCATTAGTGCAAGGGGAGTAGTGGGGGAACCATTCCCGTACCCGGAATACATATGCTCTGGATCTCTGCAATATGATTGTCTCGATGATAAGAAGCCCTGTAGGATGTCTTGTGTTTCGGATGTCTATACGCTCTCTTGTGGGCTTCGGCCATGCTGACCTCCGCTGGATTTGCGGATTTTACATGCTTATAATGTGATTACCCACCGATGTAATGTCAAGATCGTGATGGATTCGTGCACCAAAGCCATTATCCGGAAGAAATTAATTTCAAATATAATGGTCCGAAATTGAGAAAGGAATTAGATGAGAAAAATATCGTTTTTACGGAAGATGAAAGACAAATTATATTTAATCTATTAAGTCGGGGCGGAATAGCTGCTGTTCAAAGCGGCTTATAACTAATAATCCTGATAGCAAAAACAGACAGCTCATCCACCCTAAGTATCATTACAGATTAGCCATCCTTTATGAACAGAAAGGCTGGCAGGGTAAAGCCATCGAGCATTACGAAAAATTCCTCTCCCTCTGGAAGGACGCCGATCCTGGCCTCCCTGAAGTCGACGATGCGAAAAAAAGGCTGGCTGGATTGAGATATTAGCTCTATGCTCCGGTCAAAAAAAATTCAATGCTCCAGATGATCTGGCATAAAAAAGTTCACAATGTTATCCAAGTATCTCATTTGATTCAAAAGAGTTTTTAATCTTCTGGCCTTTCCATTACAGTCCTAATGCTTCCTTGAAATACTTCTTATCCAAGTTCGATCCGCTTACCACAACGCAGACTGGCCCGCTCTTTATCTCTACCTTCCCGGCCAAGAGGGCGGATATCCCTGCTCCTCCCGCAGGCTCCACAACCAGGTGAAGTTCTTCCAGACAGTAACGGACTCCCTCGATCAACTCCTCCTCGGTAAGGAGAATCACCTGCCTGATTCGATCGGTAGCCACCTCAAATGAGATGTCGCCGGTATAGCGAGGGGACAGGCTGTCGGCACAGGTGGGCAGCGGCATAATCGGCACGGGTTTCTTGGCCTTCAACGCCTCGGTGAGAGTAGGGGCTGCATAGGACTCCACGCCAATAACCTCTACCTGGGGCCGGGTGTATTTCAAGCCCAGGGCTATGCCTGAGATCAGTCCTCCTCCTCCTACTGGAACCAGGACCGCTTCCAAGTCCGAGGACGCGTCCTCGTCTATCTCCAGACCGATGGTCCCCTGTCCTGCCACCACCCTGGGATCGTCGAAGGGGTGGATTAGAACTAATTCTTCTTTACCTAACTCGGCAGCCTTTTCTTCGCTATCGCCATAATGGGAGCCGTGCCGGAGGATTGTGGCCCCAGCCTTCTTGATCCTCTCGACCTTTACTTGCGGAGCATTGTCTGGGAGGACTATCGTTGCCTTGATCCCAACCAGGGAGGCCGCCAGGGCCAGGGCTGTGCCATGATTTCCAGAGGACGCCGCCACCACACCCTTTTCTCTTTCCTTAGGGGTCAGCATGGTGACTGCATTATTTGCTCCCCGGAACTTAAAAGAACCTCCGGGCTGCAGGGATTCGAGCTTAAGATATACTCTAATGTTCACCTGCCGAGATAGTGGATCTGAGAATATGAACGGTGTCCTGAGGATCTTGCCTTTTATCCTCCTCGCTGCGTCCAATATATCTTGGTGTGTTGGGACCATCATAGAAATAGCCTCCTTTTCGATAATATCTTTGTACTATATCAGTGGAGAGCTCAGCTCCTCTATTGAAATCAATCTGGCTGTGATCAGGATGCTCTTATATTTGATCTCAACTATCTCATTAGCGCCTTCGGATCTTAAGGATATTGTTTTTTCGAGCAAACGACAAAACTCTCTAGATCTTATGCGATTTTGACTTCCAAACATTTACAGGAAACATATCAAACTATAAATGATGCTGTCAATTAGAAGAGAGTGGCTGTACTCAACAATTGGTAATTTGAAGGGGAAAAGAACTGGCCTGGCCCCCTCATATCGATCCAGCAGATGAGTATTTCTGAAAGCATTCGTGACTGCTTTTTGTCGATTTGAGAGGAAGAGTATAAGTTCTTGATATCACCTATTTTCATGTGATATGTTCATTCCAGGACATCAGTGGAAGGAAATTGAGGAGAATGGTGAGGGATCTACTGGCTGTCCAAAAAGCAAATTCTTATAAATTATTTTCTTTGACTAAGAATTTATTTTTGATTCGAGAATTCTGGTTCGATCCCTATCTCTTTCAGGATATGGTCGGCGTGCTCGACGGCATCGAGGATCCAGAGGATGTAGCGAACATCGACATGTATGGATCTTGTGAGATCGGGCAGGAAGACCAAGTCGCTGGCCACTCCTTCTATGTTCCCGTCGAAGAGTATGCCGGCGAATTCGGCTTTACTGTTTAGAGTTGCCGAGCCTGAATTCCCTCCAGTTGAGTCAAGGTCGGTCAACAGGTTCACAGGAACCTCTCCGGCTTCTTCAGAAAGATACGAACCGAAACGTCCAGATTGGATGGCTTCGATGATCGAATCAGGAGCATCGAATGGCTGTTCGCCCTTGTTCTTAGTCCATTTTTCCATTACCTGAGAGACCTTTGTGAACGGGAAGTATTTCTCTTTATCGGGTGCCGGTTTGTAGCCGCGGACTGTACCGAACGAAATACGGATGGTGCCGTTGGCGTCCGGGGCGATGTTGCCCTTGTAATAGTCACGCAAGGCATAATAATAATGTGGGCGGAGCAGCACCGAAGCGCCGGAGTAGCGTTTATCACTTTCTCTGAGCTGCTCGATGACCGGGCTGAGTTTCAGAGCAAACTGAATCAAGGTATCTTTGCTTTTTTTGAGGTCTTCCAGGCTGGCGTTCTTCAACAGGTTGAGACGGTATTCTTTATCTTCCATCCTGGACCTGTCAAAAAGCTCGTTGACTTTCTGACGAATTCCCTCTCCACTGACCTGTTCACCGCCAAACAGGTCTCCTGAAATTTTAGGGCGTTCTTTATCAGGAAGTTTCAGGCCCTCTGCAATGGTTGTAGCCAGCATGACTACATCGAGCTTGCGCGAATAAGTCCGCTGCAGGCTGATCTGCTCCTGTTCGAGCCGCCTCCAGTTGCGCTCCTGGTAGGCTGGATCACGTTTGTAATCCGGCTTGGGGCGTTCTTCCGCCATCCGGACGATGCTCACAGCGGCGCTGGTTAGGGGAGAAAAAAATCTGCTTCCCATGAATCGCACCAGCATTTTGCCTTCCCATGATTGGTGATGTTCCTCAAAAAGCTTATCCATTTTCTGGATAGTGATCCCGTACTTTTCTTTCCTTTCAGAGTCAGCCTGTATCCATTCTTGCAGTTCCTTTTCTTTCTGGATTTTCTTGCGGGCGATATCCTTCTTTCGAGCGCCTTCCAAGACACCGATAGAGTTCTTTTTACTGTTTTCCAGACCGGATACTATTCGGGATGCTTTGATCTCTAAATCCTTATCATCTCCGACTGTTTCATGGACGGCATCGATGTAAGTCTGAAAGAGGTCGATTCTCCGGGGCAGGTTCTGATTGATCTCGAATCGAGTTTCCAGGGCCGTGGTCAATCGCTCGGTACTCCCGGGATAACCGATGACAAAAGCGAGGTCCCCTGACCTGAATCCTTCTTTGGAAACGTGCAGATAGGCTTTGGGTTTGAACGGAACATTATCCACAGAGTAATCCGCAGGTTTACCATCTTTTCCCACGTAAGCTCTTAAAAGCGAAAAATCGCCAGTGTGACGGGGCCACATCCAGTTGTCAATGTCTCCTCCGAATTCGCCGATTCCCCGATGAGGAGCATAGACCAACCGGACATCACGGATTTCCAGTCTGACGATAACATAATATTGCCCACCACCGTAGAAATTGGCCACTTGGCAGCGGGAATCTGGATTGGCTTCCTCGAATTCCTTGACGACAGCTTTTTCCCGCCTTTCCATCTCATCGTACCTTTTTAGATCATCTTCGACCTTGTGGATTCCCTCCAACATACGGTCGGTGACATCGATGACAGCGGTCGTGACATACACCCGGGCTGTGGGACCGGCGGATATTTCTTTTTCACGGTTTTTGGCCAGGAATCCTGTGTGAAGCAGGTTGTTGTCCTTGGTCGAGTTGTACTGCAGGTACCCCCGGACACAGTGGTAGTTTGTAATGATGAGCCCGTTCGGACTGATGAATGAGGCCGAACATCCGCCGAGACTGATGATGGCGTTCAACGGGAATTGCAGGGGATTGGAAAACACTTCCGGGCCAATCTCCAGTCCCATCTCTTTTAAGGTGTCGCCGTGGATTTCCGCGACTTGCTGGGGCAGCCACATCCCCCCGGGTTCATAGATTAAGGCCTCGTCAGCATCAGCGGTTTGGGGAGATTCCGGTCTGCATGAAATTAAACATAACAAACAGAGGATGGTGATGAAAATGGAGATTTTTCTCATTAAATCTTTCTCCTTTTTACTAAAGTGATAGATAAATTTAAATTTCGGATAACGCTGTTTATTCAACCTTAAAGAATTAATTTTAAAGACTATTATATTTCCCTTTATTTGTAAACAAGATTTTAAGAGAGCCGCAGTGCAAGGTATGGATTATCTGGAGTTTATCGCCAGAGTGACCTCCCATATTCCCGATAAGGGCCAAAGGAAGGTCTTTGAAGTTGATCCTCTGTTGTGTCCCCCTTTTTAAATTACCATGATATAAGCATATTAGCATGTTTTTTTAATTACCCAAGGAAATGATAAAATTATATAATATAATTGTGCATAAAATTAAAAGCTTGTAGGTGATGTTATGTCAAATCCTTTAAACAAAATTATTGCCCTAGGCTGTGTTGTTGGATTAGCTACATTGCTAAGCATGAACTGTGCTTCAACTCCTGATGCCCGGACAGAGTCTGAGGCTGATATTAAAACTGAAATTCATGCTGAATCCAAAATTATGATGAAACCATATCATCACTCGATGAGCGAGGAGATGAAAATATCGTTTGAAAGAGCAGATGAAATAATCATAGGTGTTTATACAGGTGCTCGTAAGGATAAACAAAATGGTAAAATATTTTATTTTGACAATTTTATGCGTTTTAACAAAAAAACTCTGAGATGGGGTCCTGTCGAGAATGTCCTACTTCCGGTCCTTTCTTTTAAGTTTAAGCCAGAAATTATCACTCGAGAAGAGTTTAAATACTTATCTAATCTGGACAAAGTTGGAATTTGCTGGGATTATCTTGAACAGAGAAGATACGTATACCTTGTGGAAGGCAAACGTTCACTCGTTTTTATCGAACAAATAGTTGATGAAGAAAACAATAGCTCATACCGCAACCTATTAGACACGTATCCTGTGCCTAAAGAGTGTAATGCCAAGGTAGTATTTGATTTGATGGTGAAAGACAAGGATAAAAATGTGAGTAAAGCACCGCAAGTGCAAAACCAAATTCCTTCTATGATGATGTGATGCAAGTATTTTCTTATTAACCTCCTTTTTTCTTTTTCCTTAGCCCTAGGTTTTGTGAACCATCCTTCTATCCGTGCCCTTAACTCAGTGGTTAAGTCCGCACACACTGTAACTTCAGGTCTCGGCCCCTGCGTAACTCACAAGCACAACCCATTTTCAGGATTTTTGATTTGCATTAAATAAAACACATCAAATATCACCCCAAAATTCATCCCTAAAGGTTATAGAAAAAATGCATGAATTCTGAAACTATCTCTGTTGGAGGAAGCCGGGGTCAATTTGAGGTCAATATTTTCTCATATGTTGAACTGTCCTCACCGGTAAAACCAGAAATATGGTAGATGGGCATTCCGTAAACGAAAAAATCAAGTCTAAAGCGCAGCTTATCAATGAATTGGAGAAAACCCTCAAAGGCCGACTAATTTATTTGAGAGTGCTCAACTGAAGCTTATAGAAGGGCTGAAGATGAATAGAAGAGGAAGAATACTGGTGTGTGGTGTCCTCTTTCTATCTGTTTTCATCAATTCTTACATGTGGAGTGAGAATAAGAATATACAGAAAAAGGGGGAAAATCTTAAAAAGGAACAGTTGAGAAAGAAAAAAGAGCAATATGATGAGTTCCTCAGACGAATTCAAGGAGAGGTGAGGAAAGCTCTAAAAGAAGAAACCTTTTGTAATTTAATAAAACCTGAATTTGCACACATTGATCCTGATTTTGCTTACAGAGCTCCAAAAGATGAAAAAGTTATATTCACTCAAGACATTCGCCTGGAAAAAAAGAAACTAAAGACAAGGTTAGATGTAAAACTCGGAAAAACAAGAAAAGTGATACAGATTACAAAAGAAATTAGTTTTGATAAATGGAAAGTCAAGTATAATTACAATGTACAGCAAAAGTTCCACTCATTCAAAGGGGATGCAGAAATTGCAAGCTTTGACGCACATGTGGTGATTAGCAGCAAACAAAAACCAGCTTTTTCTGCAAGCAGATCAATTAAAGTCAGCGAATCCATAAAAGTAGTACCGTCTGGAAATTACAATTTTGAAAATAAAAATTTTGGATTTGGATTAACAGGGAGTGTGAATAAATATTTCACAGCCATGGTTTTTATTAATAGATCCCCTGGTGTTAGAAAAATGGATTACTCTTTCAAAGGATCTATACACAATATTGTAGATGTAAGATTACATGGGAAGGCTGTGTGCAGACCCGAAAATCCAAAGGCAAGCAGAGCCACACACAATGGGGAGCTGATAAAAAAGCTAGGAAAGCATGTGTCTGTGCAAGCTGGGCTTCAGTACGAAAATTCAACTATCACCAATCCTTCATTTTCTTTTGTTTATTCGAGAAAGTTCTGAACCTTTTGTTTTGCTACCGCACAATTTTTTTTAGAAGATCGATTCATTAATACAATTTCAGCAATTTCTAAAAACTGAATTCGTTTTTAAAAACAAGACGTTTTTTTTGTCTCTTTTCAATCATATTAAAATAGTAAGGGTTAAGTAGGAATTGTGACGGCTAGATCCTCAATGGCATTCTGGAGCTATAGAACATCTCCAGAATGCCATTGACCTCTATCCGTTCCAGAATGAACAAAGATTGATCAGAAATTATCATGCCCTGTTCCATGAGTCACTAGGTTTTGCCTATGAAGCTGGAGGAAAGTTGAACGAAGCAGCGGCAGAATTCGAAAAGATCACATCCCTCACGGTAGGTCGGCTTTTCCGGGGCGACATCTATGCCAAAAGCTACTACCAGCTGGGGATAATTCATGAACAGCAGGGCAACACATCCAAAGCCAGAGAGCGTTACGAAATATTCCTCGATCTCTGGAAAGACGCTGGCCCGGGAATAGATGAGGTAGAGGATGCGAAGAAGAGGGTGGCTGGGTTAAAGAAAGAATAGACTACGCCTTTAAAAGTGACAAATCCTATCCGTTAATTTATAATATTTCATCTGTGGGCGGTTAGCTCAGTTGGGAGAGCGCGGCGTTCGCAAAAAGATGACCTGGGGAATTGTTAAA
>CBDVEQ010000118.1:0-8813 GCA_965373045.1 uncultured bacterium
ACATCATTGATTTCGAATTGAAAGATGTTCTTTTTCCGGAAATCGAAAACGGTCTTATCAAGAAGATTTTTGAAAGTGCTGGAAATGAGAACGACTTTATTCTCATCCGTGCGTTTGGCAAAAAATGTGTTATCCAGCGGATTTTCAAATCCTATAAGGATCGTAACAGGGTCTGCCCGGTCTTTGGTAAACAGAGCGATCTTGCTGCCGGGTAGGCCATATTTTTTAAGATCTTCAGGTTCTGCTTCAACAATACGGCTGTACTGCAGATCGGAAAAATCATTTGACAACCGGTCCACTTCCATTTGGTCTGCTTCAGCCTCGAGAGGAGCTGTTATTTGCCACTTGGCATTTTCTCCTTTATGAAAAGAGATCTTTACATTATGTGTTTGGAATTCAATCTTTTGAACATCATAAGGCAAAAGATTCACCAGTTTCTCCGGTGTATCATCCTCTGTTTTCTTTTTGGAATCAAAGATCAGGACAAAAGCCAGAAGTGCGATAAATATAGTCAAAAGAATCAGAGTGTTTTTAATTTTCACAGCGATTTCCTCTTTATCCAAATGAAGATTCCTGTGATCAGAACGATCAATGGAAGCAGGATGACTGATACAAAGACGATCAATTTTCCTTGAGAAGGAGACAATTGGATCGTCCGCGGAGATTGGGTTTTTGGTTGGATAGAGATCAGATCTGCTTCTTCAGTCAGCCAGTTGGCTGTATTGAGAAAAAAGTTCCCGTTTCCGGAAAGATGATAATAGTTATTGGAAAAAAAATCAGAATCCCCGAAAACAGCTATACGTCCTTCTGCTTTTTCCTCTGCATGTTCATCCATGTTATTTGGTTTTATGGTCACCACAACAGCCAGGGATATCGGGCCTGCTTTGTCCTTGTTTTTATCGAACTTGACTTCCTGTTCGGTCAACTGCCGTTCTGACCAGGAATTTCCGCTGCTTTTTGCCAGGATATCGATTGTTGTGCCTTCAGGCAAACTTTCAGCAATTTCAACAGACCTGGCATGAGGAAAAAAGGTCGCATAACGAAATTTGTTGGTGATGACGTGAGATTCATACTCATTGACCACAGGCATGAAGTAATCACCGCCCAACAACCGGGAAACAGTATCAATGACCAGATCATCCACAAGCTTGATCCCATATTCCTGAAGATATGCCTTCATCCCCGGGGCAGTTTCAGGATCGATCATGAAGAACACACGTCCTCCATTCTGTATATAGTCCCGGATTGTGTCCAATTCATTCGGAAGCAGATCCTTTTTTGGGCCTGGGACGATCAGCAGGGCCAGGTCCTTCGGGAAGTTGTCCGCAAGGGCCAGACTGAGTTTTTGTATTTCATATCCCTGCTTTTCCAGTTCGTTTTTTGCCAGGGAGAAACCCCTGTCCTCGAGATCTTCTATACTGCCTTCCCCGTGGCCTTCAAGAAAATAGATCACCTTTTTTTGTTCACGCGAGATCTTGATTACCGCATTGGTGATCTCCTCTTCGTTGACCGCTGTAAACCGGCCTTCCTTATCTTTGCTTTCCAGGATAGTGGTCCCGTCCTCTGTGATTTCATATCTTTTGACCATGCCCGGATTCTTATCCGGATCGATGAACTCGTATTTGATCTTATTTGAATGATACGCGTAGATCTGCAATAAGTTTTCCATTTTGCTCCGGTTGAAGTTTCCTTCGCGGAAAAAACATTTGATCTGAATTTCCTCTTTAAGGCCTTTGAGCACTGTGACAGATTGATCAGAGAGGCTGTGAAGCCTGGCCTCGGTAAAGTCAAAGCGGTGGTGATTCCTTGAGAAAAAATAATTAACGAGAACAAGAATGCCCAAAACGATGACGATCATTAACAGCAGGTTTGACGTGTAAAGAAAGGACTTTCTTTTGATGCTTTGTTTAAGCATGGACAGATTGGAGATAATATAAATGATGAGGGCGGCAATACCTAATATCGCCAGAACTAAAGGAATGGTTTTCTTATAAGGCCAGATCTTCAATCCGATAAGAGCAAAAAAGATCAACCCTATCCCGATATAGTTGAGATATTTTTTAATAATATCCATAACTTACCTCCACCGCCGGGATTGAATGACCGAGTGAGACAGGAAAAGACCGAAAAAAGAGATACTAAGATAATCAACGATATCGGTTGTGTCCAGGATTCCCCGTGTTATATCATTAAATTGCTGTAAAAATGATAGATAGTTCAGTACGTCCTTCCAGAGACCACTTACAGAGAACGACGCCCAGTTGAGGATCCAGAAGAGTAGCAGTGTGCCGAATGTCAATACCGCGGCTATAATCTGGTTTTCTGTAATGGACGAATAGAATAAACCGATAGCCATAAAAGCCATCCCCATCAGGAACAGACCCAGATAGCCACACAGGAGAGGAATGAGTTCCGGATTTCCGTAAGAGAAAGTGAACAGGGAGTAGATTCCTGTCAAAAGAAGCATAACCGCCAGTACAAACAGGGAAGCGAAATACTTCCCTAGTATGATCTGATTGATTGAGATCGGTGATGTATAAAGGAGTTCGTCTGTTTTGATCTTTTTTTCTTCAGCCAGCAGCCGCATAGTAAGGAGGGGAATAACCAGGAGAAGGATGATGCTGATATTGTGGAAAAGAGGGGTGTAGACCATCTGATTGATGTTGAGCTGTTGATAGTAATTGGGATTTCTTACCAGCTGCATGGCTTGTGAATTGAACCATGTGATCAGGCTGTGAAAAAAGAATCCAACCAGAACCAGGAAAACCGCGATCACCACATAGGCGATGGGAGACATAAAATATGTTTTAATCTCTTTTTTACATAGGACCCAGATATTTTTCATTATCAGTTGCCTCCTGAGATGATTTTAACGTAAAGCTCTTCAATGCTGGGTTCTATGGTTTTCATCTCTATGAGTCCAAGGTCTTTTTCTACTATCAGCCCAGTGATTTCGTCCCGAAGGTCATGTCCTTTGCTCCAACCGATGATAAAACCATCATCCTGTCGGCGAACATTGCCCTCTCCGGCCAGTGTTTTTAGCAGAGGAGCGGCCTCTTTGGCAGGGGCTTTGACCTTAAGAGAAATGACTTCTATCTTTTTAAACGGTTCTGTCAGCTCGGAAAGATATCCGTTTCCCTTGAGGTTCCCTTTGTCGATAATCATCATTCCGTCACAGATGAGCTTAACATCGGTTAGAAGATGAGTGGATAATATAATTGTTTTTTCTCCTTTGAAAGATTTGATAAGTTCCAGTATCTCGATTCTTTGTGCTGGATCCAAGGAGATGGTGGGCTCGTCCAGGATAAGGATCTTCGGGTCATGAACAAGCGCCTGTGCAAGGCCAACACGCTGCTTAAACCCCCGGGATATATTTTTAATCAGTCTTTTCTGCACCGACTCTAATCCGCTGGTCTGGATGGTTTTCTGAACAGCTCCTTTTTTTTGAGCGGATGGGATCTGTTTGATGTCAGCCACAAAATCCAGATAGGATTGAACTGTCATATCCGGATATAGGGGAACATTTTCAGGAAGATAACCCATGATCCGCTTGGCGTCATTGGGCTGCTCAAAGATATCAAAGCCGGCGATGATGGCATTTCCTTCCGTAGCAGGAAGATATCCTGTCAAGATCCGTATGGTTGTGGTCTTTCCGGCCGCGTTCGGGCCCAGCAGTCCCCATATTTTTCCTTCTTCGACCTTAAAATTCAGATCCTTGACAGCAAAAAGATTGCCGTATTTTTTTGTCAAATGTTGAACTTCTATCATGCTTCCTCCTTTAATGTCATTACATCCGTTCCGGCTTAGGAATTCCCATCAAATGAAGTGTTTTGTCCAGAACTTCCCGGACATAAAAGATCGTGTATATCCGGACATTTTTTATATCCGGATTTTCCTGGGACAGGATCGCATATTTGTGATAATAGGTGTTGATTTTTTGACAGAGGTTGAAAGAGAATTTTGCCAGATGGGAAAATTCCAGAGATTCAATAGAATGGCCTATCTCTTCTTCAAATTTAGAAGCATAGAAAACGATTTCCCAGAAATCATCTTTTTCCCTGTCACTCAGAGCTTCAAGAGAGATCTGATCAGATTCAGTCAGTTTTTTTAGCTCACACTCATCAAAACCCTGCCGTTCCTTCAATTTTCTAAAAATGCTGTTGATCCGTACGAATGTATACTGCAGATAGGGACCTGTTTCCCCTTCAAAACTCAAGGCATCCTCAAAATCAAATATGATGAGAGAATTGCGGGCATACTTGAGCATAAAATAACGAAGGGCTCCGACTGCGACCTTATGTGCGATGTCGGTTTTTACATCCGGCGAGAAATTGGGATTTCTATTAGAGACTTCGGTAAAAGCTTTCTCTTCAAGTCTATCCAGAAGGTCATCCGCTTTGACACCAAGTCCCTTTCTTCCTGAGACCTCGTGAAATTTTTTGTCTGTATTTTTTTCGTCGACATCATAATCAAGCTCTTTAAGGCTTTTTGGGGAAAGTGCCACCATTTCATAGGAAAAGTGCACGGAGCTTGACGCTTGAGGAAGGTGCCCTAAAGCCTTGAGTCCCTGGACTACGATCTTCTGAAGATAGGACTGCCGTGTGTCGATCACATTATAGACTTTGCTGCCCTTGCCGAAGCTGGTGGAGGATTCCTTTGGCTCGGATGTAGTGATCCAGAGAGTTTTGCCGTTTTCTTCAAGATACGGTTCATAATAAAAATCCTTATCAAGAAGGCCGAATTTCCAGAGCTGATAGGCGATATCTTTTCCGACATAGGTGACTGTGCCGTTTGAACGGACAATGATCTTTTCTTGTCCGGGATCATCCTCCAGGGGCATGATCCAGCAGCCTTTATTTTCACCCTCGTCTGTGTAATGAATGGCTTTTTTTGCCTTGAGCAGTTTAAAAGCTTTTTCCCAAAATTTCAGATGAATAATACTGCTTTCACATGGACAGATGTCATAGAAGATATTAAGACGTTTCATGGTATTCAGATGAGCGTACAGCACACGCCGGGAGACATGGAAGGCCATTTCTGATTCAGGGCCTATTCCCTCTTCGATATTCTTCAATATCCTGGCTTTTTTCTCCTGGATTTCGGGATGTTCTTTCAGGAAGGATGTCACGATTGTATAAAGATCCCAGCAGTAAAAGTCGAATTTGCCTGTGATCTTTTTAACCTCTTCCAGGGTTTTATTTTCAATCTCCATAAAGCCGAATACAACATCAGCAAGCTGGACGCCTGTATCATCGACATAATTCTGGACCTCGACGTCTTCGCCTTTGTATTTCAAGCAGCGTGCCAGAGTATCACCAAGAACGGCATTTCTGAGATGGCCTATGTGAGCTGCTTTATTAGGATTAATATTGGTGTGTTCAATGATGATCTTATTTTCTTCAGGGCTTAGGGATGGTGTATTTAAAACGTGAATTTGAGCAAGGAAGAACTCTTTCCTGTCAAGGTAAAGATTGATAAAACCTGTCACAGCCGCTTCCACTTTATCCACTCCCTTGAGGGAGGAAAGCAGGGGAATGATCTCTTGAGACAGTTTCCTTGGCTGCCTTTTTATTTTTTTAGCCAGTTGAAAAGGAAAGGCCAGGGCCAGATCCCCGAACTTGATCTGCGGAGTGTATCCGATTTCTATAGTAGAGGGATCGACAGGATATTTGTCTTTTAATAGGCCATAAATCTGTTTTTCGAGATGTGCTTTTTCTTTGATCATAATAGCATTCAATTATAGCAAATATAAATTTATGGGCAAGTTTTTCGGGAAATTTAACAGAGAAGGAT
Organism: uncultured bacterium; assembly: GCA_965373045.1. Lineage (GTDB taxonomy): Bacteria > Acidobacteriota > Aminicenantia > Aminicenantales > Aminicenantaceae > DAOVDI01. The sequence continues at coordinate 5,794 of CBDVEQ010000118.1, forward strand.
TTATCTTGAATTTAGAAACGCTATATGATAGTAAATTATTTTAAACAGAGATACAATTTTTCTTGAGAATAACCATGAAAAAAACACGTCTGCACACGTGCCATGAGAAGCTCGATGCTAAAATGATCGAATTTTTTGGTTGGCACCTGCCTGTTGAATATTCGGGCATTATGGAAGAACATATGGCCGTGCGGCAGAAGGCCGGCCTTTTTGATGTAAGCCACATGGGAGAGATATTTGTAAAGGGCGATCAAGCTCTGGATCTTGTTCAGTATCTAACCCCTAATAATGCCGCGAAACTGGGCTCAGGAAAAGCACAGTATTCAGCGCTGACAACCCATAAAGGGACTTTTGTAGATGATCTATTGGTATATTTCCTTAATGATCAGGAATACCTGTTGGTCGTCAATGCGTCAAACGTGGAAAAGGATCATGCCTGGATTCTTGGGCATGCTGAGCACTTTGATGTAATAGTAGAAAATAAAAGTGCTGAGTACAGCCAGATGGCTTTACAAGGACCGGCGGCGGAAAAGATACTGCGGGGTTTGACAGATGTGGCCATTGAGGAGTTAAAGGCTTTTCAATATGCGATGGGGCAAGTTGCAGGAGAAGAAGCTCTTGTTTCCCGTACAGGATATACGGGAGAAGATGGATTTGAGATATATACTATGAGTGAGGCCCCCCATAAAATATGGGATGCCGTGCTGGAGAGCGGAATACATTACGGCTGTCTTCCAATTGGACTGGGGGCCAGGGACACGCTCAGACTGGAAGCTTGTCTTATGCTTTACGGGAATGATATCGATGAGACAACGACCGTCCTGGAGGCCGGACTTCGGTGGCTCATAAAGTTTAAAAAAGGCGATTTTCTTGGACGGGATGTGCTTTTAAAACAGAAAGAAGAGGGGATCAATAAAAAGATCGTGGGATTTGAGATAGTCGAGAGGGGTATTGCCCGTCCCCATTATCCGGTATATATCAAAGGGGAAAAGATTTCCGAAGTAAGATCCGGTACTTATTCGCCCTTTTTGAAAAAGAGTATCGGTTTGACTTATTTGCCAGTCGAATTTGCTGAAGAAGAGACTGAGATCACGATCGAAATACGAGGAAAGAAAGTAAATGCCGTTGTGGTTCCCATGCCTTTTTATAAACGCCATGAGAACTAGACTGCAAAAGAGGCTATCGGCAGTTTTTATGAATAAAATTCATTTTGTAGGAGGAAAGAAATGTATCCGGAAGAATACAGATATTCAAAAGATCATGAATGGATAAAAGTCGAGGGAGATTTAGGAACGATCGGAATCACGGATTTTGCTCAAAAACAGATGGGAGATGTTGTATATGTCGAAATGCCTGATATTGGTACTGAACTGGAACTTCATCAGACAATTGGTGTCATTGAATCGGTTAAGGCTGTGTCAGACATATATTCACCTGCATCCGGTGAGGTTGTTGAAGTTAATAAAAATTTAAATGAATCTCCCGAACTTATTAATGAAGATCCGCATGGAAAAGGATGGATCATAAAGATAAAGATTAAAAAAAGCAGTGAAGTTGAAAAAATGATGTCCTTTTCAGATTATGAAAAATTCCTTTCGGGATTGGATGATTGATCTTCCGGTCTTTTTATAGACAAGAGATTATTTAAAATGAGTTATATTTCCCTTAGTGATAAAGATCAAAAGGATATGCTGGCAAAGATTGGTGTTCGATCTATTGATGAATTATTCCAATGTATTCCTGAAAATATAAGACTCGACCGGAACCTGAAAGTTCCGAATGCACATACAGAGCTGGAATTGATCAAGCGCTTCCTGTTGTTGTCGGAAAAGAATACGTACAACGGCTATTTGTCCTTTCTGGGCGCAGGTGCTTATCAACACTTTATTCCTGCCGCAGTGGACTACCTGAGTATACGGGGAGAATTCGTCAGCCCCTATACGCCTTACCAACCTGAGGTCAGCCAGGGAACGCTTCAATCGATCTTCGAGTTCCAGACAATGATCTGTCAGCTTACCGGGATGGATATCGCCAATGCTTCTCTTTATGATGGTGCTTCCGGGGCGGCAGAAGCTGTTTTGATGGCCAATCGCCTGACGCGAAAGAACAAGGTGCTGGTTGCAAAGTCCATTCATCCGCATTACAGAAACGTGATCGAGACATATACACAGAATCTGGATCTTCATATAGAAGAGATAGGATATACGGATACAGGGCAGGTCGATCTGAATGGGCTAAAGGATTTGCTGGATGATCAAACCTCTGCTGTGGTCATCCAGTCCCCGAACTTTTTCGGTGCTATAGAACCTTTTGAAGAAATTACAGAACAATCACGGAAAAACAATTCATTGTCTGTTTTTCTGGTTGCGGAGGCGGTTTCAATGGGTATCCTGGAAGCTCCAGGAAAACTTGGAGCCGACATCGTGACCGGAGAGGCACAATCATTCGGAATGCCTCTGAGTTTTGGAGGCCCTTATCTTGGCTTTATGGCATGCTCTAAACAGTTCATCCGGCAGTTTCCGGGCAGGATAGTCGGTCAGACACAGGATATTGATGGGAATACAGGATATGTGTTGACGCTGTCTACCCGGGAGCAGCATATCCGCAGGGAAAAGGCCACTTCCAATATATGCACAAATCAAGCCCTCTGTGCGCTGAGGGCGACAATCTTCCTGGAATTGATGGGGGAGGAAGGCTTTATGGACATGGCCCGGCAAAACATGCAGAAGGCAAATTATGCTTTTGAACAATTAAACAGACTGCAGGGTATAAAGCCGAGATTCAGCGGCAGGATCTTTAATGAATTTGTGCTCGCTTTTGAAAGACCATGGCTTGAAATAGATTTAATGCTTCGTGAGAAAAAAATCTGCGGTGGATTTCCTCTGGAAAAGGACTTTCCTGAACTTAAAAATTGTGTCCTTTTTAATGTTACGGAGATGCACACAAAAGAGGATATTGATAGATTGACGGCTGCTTTAAAAGAAGCTCTTGGAACACAACAAGGGGGAAAACAATGATAC
>CBDVEQ010000119.1:0-8766 GCA_965373045.1 uncultured bacterium
AAACCGGACATTATTACTTTGCTAAAACCGGACATTATCACGTTGCTGGTACAGTCAATAAACCGCGGGAAGGTGTTTGCTGTTTTCTACATAATTCATCATAATGAGCTTGTTTCAATAAATAGAACAAAGTTATGGTGGAAATCGTTCGGATGAAAAGCCTGAATGTATGATATATAATGAGTTATGTTAGGTTATCGGCAGTTTTTATGAATAATTCAGGAAGAATTTGGAGGTTGTTATGATGAGAAAAGTAGGTTTTTTTATGATAGGGATTGCCATAATAGTGGTCGCTGCTTCGCAGTTATGTTTAGCCTGTGGATTTAAAGGACAAAGTGTTTCTCTTGAATCTATTCTTCCTAAATTGAGTTCATGGGAATTATCAGAAGAGACAGAGTCTTTTATACCTGATTCACTTTTTGAATATATCAATGGTGCAGCAGAGATATATATTTCCTATGATTTTAAAGAATTAATCGTAGCTCAATATAAGATCAAAGGTAGTGAAGCCAACATTTCAGTGGAGATCTATGATATGGGAACAGGAGAGAACGCATTCGGCATATACGGAGCTGAAAGATTTCCGGACAATCACTTTATATCCATCGGTGTCCAGGGTTATATTGAAGATGAGACTCTTAATTTTCTGATCGGATCTTATTATGTGAAGCTGCTCTGCTTTGATGGAGGAGACAAGGCCAGTAAATTTCTGATGGCAATAGCCAAAGACATTGTAAGCAGAGTTGAAAACAGGGGAAATTTTCCTCAACTTGTCGAAGTGTTTCCAAAACAGGGGTTGATCCCCAACAGCGAAAAATATTCTCTCAATAATTTTTTAGGATATTCCTTTTTTAATAACGGTTATCTTGCCAACTATAAGATCGATGATCTTGAGTTTGATTGTTTTATAATTCGGGCAGTTGACGAAAATTCAGCAAAGAATATGGCGGAAAGTTTATTGGAGCGGAAAAAAGACCTTCCTATCGAGAAAAGACCGTTTGGATTTGTCATCAAGGATAAATACTATCAAAATATCTATCTTGCTGTTGTGAAGAATTATGTCTGCGGTGTTATGAAGATTAAAGAGGGATCTGAAAAGATCGGTGTCGAGTATTTAGATCGTCTGGTGAAAGTACTGAGGGAAAAAGAATAAGAGGCCAAAGGCCAAAGGCAAAAGTAAGAAATGGAAAAAGAGTTTATTGGGTTCGTTGAGTTCTTTGAGTTATTTTAATTGGATTAAATTCAATGAACTCAAAGAGCTGGATTCCCGTTTGAACGGGAATGACAGCTTAGCCCAAAGTCCTTTAATATGAGTCATTCCCGCGAAAGCGGGAATCCAGATAAACAAGACTAACGGGAATCTAGAAAGTTTTTGAGTCTCTGAAATTCCTTGCCCAGTATAAGAAGAGTGTCTTTTGCTTTATTGATGTTTTTATCCTTCCCTGCATACTCCATCTGTAAGGAAATTTCTTTAAGTCTGATCAGACTAAGATTTGCTGAAGAGCCTTTCAGCGTGTGGCCGATATCTCTTATGGATTGACAACTTCCTTTGTGGATAGCGTCCTGAAGCTTTTCGAAATATTTGGAAAATTCTGTTGTATAAAGTTCCAGCAGCTCATTGAGAAAATCCTCATCTCCTCCGATTCTTTCCAGTGCGGATGCGTAATCGATCGGGGAGACATCGGATTGATTTTGTTGGTCACTCATTTTGATTTTCTTAATTGATTTTGTATTTTTTTGGAAATAATAAAGCAGTTTCGGCCTTTTTTCTTGGCATTCAGCAGAGCCTTGTCACTTTCGGATATCAACTTTTCAGAAGTGGTGTCCAGAGCGGATTCGGAAGATGCTCCTCCTGAATGATCGTTACATGGATTTCGGTTAGAGAGGTCTTGATCTTTCGCCTGTTTATACTTTCCTGAAGCCGTGTGGTAATTATATTCAAATTTTTAAGGTTGCAGTTAGGGAGGACGATAAAAAGCTCATCCCCTCCATAGCGGCCGACCTTATCATAGGGGCGTAGATTGTTTTTCAGACGGGATGCAATCTCAAAGAGAACAGCATCTCCTGCCTGGTGGCCCTGGGTGTCATTGATCTTTTTAAAGCCATCGATATCGATCATGATCACACTCAGAGGAAGATGCTGTCTTGTGCTGCGGCTGATCTCTTCGTCCAGGATGTTAAGAATAGCCCTGCGGTTCCAGAGTTTTGTCAAGAAGTCGTGCTCAGCCATCTTACGTAATATATTCTGGGAGTTCAAAAGCTGGGATTCAAGAAGGATTATTCTTTTTCCTGCCTGGAGGCGAGCTTTTAATTCAAGCTGGTTAAAAGGCTTGGTCAAATAATCATCCGCACCTGCTGTTAAGCCGTGAATAATATCTTTTGGATTATCTTTTGAGGTCAGCATGATGAGATAAGTATATCTGGCTCTTTTTTCCTGGCGGACTTTTTGGCAGACTTCAGGACCGCTCATTCCGGGCATGATCCAATCTAGTAAAGCCATGTGAATATTGCCTTTTTTAAGGATTTTCCACGCCTGCTGCCCGGTGTCGGCAGTGAAGATATTATAACCCCAGCCTCGAAGATATTTTTTTAATATTTCCAGGGTTACTTTATCATCTTCGGCGATCAGAACTTGGATCACAACCTGGTTATTCTTATTTTTTATTTGGTTCTTCATTCTCATTATTCTTACAAAGAATTAATTTTACTTCAAGAATTATTTAACCTAATCTATTTGATAAATGGGAAATATGTTTTATAATAAATCCAATATGAACAGCAGTAAAATAGCAACAGGTTCACTGGTCCTCATCGTTATCTTTATCTCAGGGGTTGTATTAAAATTGGCGAGACCTGTATTGTTCCCGTTTTTTCTTGCCATTTTTCTCTCATTTGTCCTTTCGCCTGTGCTCAAATTTTTCACCCGGCTAAAAATACCGAAAGCTGTTTCCATTTTATTTATCATGTTATTCACCTTTTTTTCCCTTTATCTTTTAGGCAGTCTTTTTTATTCCAGCGGAAAGGCGTTCGCATCCGAATTCCCCCAGTATGGAGAGAAGATCGGTTCGATCCTGAGTTCGATCCAAGAGAAAGTGAATATCCCCAATCTGGAATGGGAAAAGATAAATTGGTCTGAGCAGCTAAATATCAGCAGGATCGGATCCCTGTTTTTATCCTCACTCGGGCCATTCTTTTCTTTTTTTTCCAATCTGTTCCTTATTTTGATATTTCTGGTTTTTATCATGGCAGGACGGGGAAATACCCGACTGAAAGTTGATAAAGCTTTTACAAAATCAAGGTCAAAAAAGATAATTCAGATCATTGATAAGATCGATTCACAGATCCAAAAATACCTGGCGATCAAAACTGTAGTCAGTTTAATAACAGGAGTGTTTGCCACCGTGGTTCTTCTGCTATTCGGAGTTGATTTTGCAATTGTATTTGGATTTTTTACATTTCTGCTCAATTATATCCCTAATGTCGGCTCTTTTATTGCAACAGCTTTCCCTGTTTTGATCGCAGCATTCCAGTTCGACAGTATATGGCCAGCCTTCTGGGTTTTTCTTATCTTGATTTTAATCCAGATGGTTATGGGAAATCTTATTGAACCTCGTTTGATGGGAGAAGGGCTTGGACTAAGCCCGCTTGTCATTCTGTTTTCTCTTTTTTTCTGGGGATGGCTGTGGGGCATACCCGGTATGCTTTTAGCTGTTCCGATAGTGGCTATCATCAAGATCGTCTGCAGCAATATTCCTTCCCTGAATTTTGTTGCAGAGCTTATGAGCAAGTGAAATCAAAGAATATTCGACCCCTCGAATCCTCTAATACTATTTTTATTATCGGCAGTTTATCCCATCCAGGTTAGGTCAATCATTATCTTTTTTAATCATGAAAGTATCCGATGTCAATGTTTTGATCTTCTTGCCTAGGAGTTTTTTTAGGGCTCGCTGAGCCGCTTTCTGCTCAGCGTCCTTGATAGAATTTCCGATGGCTTTTGCCAGCTTTTTCCCTTCTGAGAAGACTTCGATTGTAAATTTTTTTTTGTGGTCAGGTCCCCTGGATCTTATGGTCTTATAAACAGGGGCCTCAAGACTTTTTTCTTTTTGAAAGTATTCTTGAAGAGCGGATTTGTAGTTGTTGATAAGAAATAGATTTACATCGACTTTTTGAAAGAATATTTCGAGATGTGCCGTAATGAAACGGGACGCTTCTTCGATACCGCCATCCAAATAAATGGCTGCGATAATGGCTTCAAATGCTCCTGCCAGAATGGTCCTTTTTCTCCGGCCGCCGCTTTTTTCCTCCCCTTTGCCGAGAAATAAATATTGGTGAAGTTTGATTTCTTTAGCAAATAAACTGAGGGATGAGGTGCTCTCAACCGCTGCCTTGAGTTTGGATAATTCCCCTTCAGAAAGGCCTGTATATTTTGTGAAGAGAAAATCAGCAACAACTAGTCCAAGGACAGAGTCACCTAAAAATTCGAGGACTTCATTGTCCTGATATTCTCCAGATTGAGTCTCGTAGGCAAAGGAACTGTGTGTCAAAGATAATATAAGCAATTTTTGGTCTTTAAAATGGTAATGTATCTTGGATTCGATTGCGGAGAGTTTATTTTTCATGCGGGATTAAGAACCAGTTTTATATTTTAACTTTGTGAACGATCTTCCCGCTTACAATGGTTATTTCCGGAATGCCATTTACAGCCCATCCATTAAAAGGGGTGTTGCGGCTCTTGGAAAAAAAACTGCTGGAATCAATGGTATGGTTAGTGCTTAGATTTAATACAGTCAAATCCGCATCCGCTCCAATATCGATTTTGCCCTTGTTTTTAAGGCCAAGGATCGTTGCCGGATTTAAAGACATCATCTCAACAAACCGCTGCAAACTGATCAGACCGGGATTGACAAGTCTGTCCAGCAGGAGTGGAACTGCAGTTTCAAGGCCGATAATTCCAAAAGGCGCATAATCAAATTCAATTTCTTTTTCGTCAGGAGTATGAGGAGCATGGTCGGTTGCGAAAACATCTATGGTCCCATCCAACACTGCAGCCAGAATGGCTTTTTTGTCTTCCTCACTGCGTAATGGAGGTTTCATCTTGAAGTTTGTATCATAAGTTTGCAGGTCTTTATCTGTCAGAAGGATATGGTGGGGAGTGACTTCAGCAGTAATACGGACCTTCCTTTTTTTTGCCGCTTTGACAAGACTTACTGATCTTTTGGTGCTGATGTGAGCGATGTGGATCCTAGCCTCTAGATATTCAGCTAATAAAATATCCCGTGCGATCATCACTTCTTCGGAAGAGGAGGGAATACCATTTAGACCCAGAATATTGGAGTAATATCCCTCATGCATGACGCCATCAGCGCTCAGTTCTTTATCTTCGCAGTGGTCGATGATTAGAGATTGGGAGATTTTTGCATATTCCATGGCCCTGCGCATGATCTGGCTGTTGGAAACAGGTTGTCCATCGTCAGAAAAAGCAATAGCTCCCGAATCGATCAGATCAACCATATCCGTGATTTCTTCTCCCTGAAGTCCTCTTGTTACTGCTGCGATAGGGAAAACATTAACAGGAGCTTTTTTACTTGCTTCATTCAGAATGAATTCCGTGACGTTCCGGCTGTCGTTAACTGGAGAAGTATTGGGCATACATGCTATTGAAGTGAATCCTCCTCTGGCTGCGGCTTGGGTTCCTGTTCGTATGGTTTCCTTATATTCCTGGCCGGGTTCGCGCAAGTGAACATGCATGTCGATAAATCCAGGTGCGATAACTTTTCCAGGGATATCAAGAGTGTGGGCATTGTCGTCCTTGATCCGGGGCTTAAGATCTATGATTTTCCCCTTATCGATCAAAATGTCCAGGATTTCATCTTTGCCGGAAGCAGGATCTATGACTCTTCCGTTTTTAATCAGTAGTTTCACGTTCTTTTCCTCCTAGCAGCAGGTAGAGAACTGCCATTCTGACAGACACTCCGTTTTCCACTTGCTTCAGAATGACTGATCGGTCGGATGATGCCAGGTCAGATGTCAGTTCAACTCCCTTGTTGACCGGACCGGGATGCATAATGATCACCTTTTTCTTGGCTTTTTTCAGTTTTTTTTCGGTAAGACTATAAAGAAATCTGTATTCCCTGATAGAGGGGTAGCTATTCTTCTGCTGACGTTCTTTCTGGATCCTGAGCATCATGATTACATCTGCGTCCTCAACAGCTCTGTCCATATCATAATTAACTTCCACTTTGAACTTCTCTAGTGATTCAGGAACAAGTGCAGGAGGGCCGGAAAGAATTATGCGAGCTCCGAGCTTATGCAGGCAAATAATATTTGACCGCGCTACACGGCTGTGCAGGATATCACCGACAATGACGACCTTTAATCCTTCGAATTTCTTTTTATTTTGCTTAATAGTGTAAGCGTCCAGTAAGGCCTGAGTCGGATGTTCATGGGCGCCATCTCCGGCATTGATGATATGAGAGCGGCAGAACGTACTGATATAATGGGGGGCTCCGGCAGCTGCATGCCTTATGATAATGGCATCTGCGTACATCGCTTCTAGATTTTCAACAGTATCTCGCAGACTTTCGCCCTTGAGCACACTGCTGGCCTGGCGGCTGAAGTTGATAATGTCAGCGCTTAATCTTTTCGCAGCAACTTCGAAAGAGCTGCGGGTCCTGGTGCTGGGCTCTAAAAAAAGATTGATGATGGTTTTTCCTCTTAGCACTGGGACTTTTTTCACATCCCGAGTTGAAATGCCCTCCATTGATTCTGTGGTTTCCAGAATTGTGAGGATGTCTTTTTTTGATAGGTCTTGAATTCCCAGAAGATGTTTATGAAAAAAAGGCAATCTGTCCTCCTATTGTATTTCAATCGGTTCTGTTATCAATACCTCATCGATATCGTCAAGTTCTTTAAGCCGAACTTTGACTTTTTCCCTCCTGGAGGTGGGAAGAAATTTTCCTGTGTAGTCTGCCTGTATTGGAAGTTCGCGGTGGCCGCGGTCGATGAAAACAAGGAGTTGGATGGATCTAGGGCGGCCCAAATCGAATAAGCTGTCCATGGCAGCGCGTATGGTTCTGCCTGTAAAGATCACGTCATCTACAAGGAGAATATCCTTATCTGATATGTCGAACCCGATTTCAGTCTTTTTGATGATGTGTTGTTTGTTCAGGTCTGAAAAATCATCCCTGTACAAAGTTGCATCCAGGATTCCCAGAGGGACATCTTCATCTTCCAGGTTTTTGATCAGCTTTTGTATGCGCCTTGCAATATGGACTCCCCGTGTTCTGATTCCGACGATCACAAGCTGTTTCAGATTTCTGTTGCGCTCGATAATCTCTGTGGTGATTCGCTGGAACACTCTTTTGATTTTTTTGGCATCCATGATCCGTGCTTTGATTTTTACATCCATTGATTGGCTCCTGACAAGATTCTTGTTCTATTCTCCAATTGAGAGTATGGTGAAAAAAGAATCCAGATATGGTTAACAAAATCTTGTTTAAAAATGCCTTAACTGGAAAAAAATGTCAAGCTTGAACTATATTCACATGGATTATTCACGAGTCCATGTTTAGGTGAAAATAGGATTTGGCATGTTGTAAATCAAGCTCGATCTGCTGTTTTAATTCCTCAGGCGAATCAAATCTGATCTCGTTCCTGAGCTTCTTTAAAAGGCAGATTTCCAATTCTTTTCCGTAAAGATCTTGATCAAAACCGATCAGATATGTTTCGATATGGGTTTTTTCCTGTTGAAAAGTTGGGTTGGTTCCGATATTGGTCAGAGAAGGAAAGAATTTTCCTTTCATTTCTGTTTGCGTCAAGTATACTCCTGATGGCAGTAATTCATTAGAGGTCTGAATATTGGCCGTAGGAAAGCCAAGGGTTTTTCCTTTGGAACGGCCCTTTATGACATATCCGGATATCCTGTATGACCGTCCAAGGAGAATATTGGCCTTTTCTATTGCACCAGCCTCAATATATTGGCGGATTTTGCTGCTGCTGACGATTTCTCTATTTTTAAGTACAGAGGGGATTGAAAAAACACGAAAGCCGTAGGAGGAACATAAGGTGTGAAGCATGTCGATATTGCCTTCACGATTTTTACCGAAGAAAAAATTATCACCTACAATAATTTCTTTAGCATGAAGAGTGTTAACTAGGATATTGACCACAAAATCTTCGGCGGAAACCTGCGCAAAATGGTGATCAAAATGGAGGATAAATATAGTATCGACCTGAAATTCATTAAGGCTTTCGATCTTTTGATCTATCGTTTGGATCATTGATATTTTGTCTTTGCCAAGAACATTTTGCGGATGAGGAGAAAATATCACAACAGATGAAGGAAAATGGAGTTTTTTTGCGCGTTGATGGAGAAAATGCAAAATTCTTCGGTGTCCCAGATGGATCCCATCAAAATTGCCAATAGAAAGGACTGTTTGTGCGCTGAATGAGGGTATGTTATCCAGACCATAAATTATTTTCATTGAAGAATTATGTAATAAGTTGTTGATGAAACGAAAAAAAATATTACAATAATACTAATACTTAATCAAGGAAACAGAGCTATGAAAGAGAAAACAAAATTAAATGAGCAGTTCGATACACTGGTAACGATTCTGGACAGGTTGAGAAGCCGCAATGGCTGCCCCTGGGATAGAGAACAGAATAAAGATACAATCACAAACTATTTTCTTGAGGAAGTCTATGAAGCAGTAGATGCGCTTATCTCAGATGATGCTGGAGCTATTAAGGAAGAGTTGGGTGATG
>CBDVEQ010000120.1:0-8629 GCA_965373045.1 uncultured bacterium
TCTCTTGCATGGACAAGCTTCTGGTCAATCCCTTGATATCTTTTCTTCTCATAGTGGACGACTTCCTGGGGGGTGAATTGAGTTTTCTTTTTCATAGTCTATTTTTACGGAAATAGATATATTTTGGACTGTGGTCGATGTTGATATGTTGATCTTTCCAAACAATTTTTTCCCCGCTTTCTGTGATGACAAAATCGATCGTAATCGGAAATTCAAATGTAGAAGGAGCATCATTTGTCCAGCAGGCCGCAAAAGTCTGACCTGACTTTTCAAAGAAGAAAATGTTTGCTGAGGGATGAGGGATTCTGTGGGTAAATGTGCTGTCCTTCAATTGAGCGATCAACGTTTTGAAAGCATAATAAGCAGGTCTTTTTCTCCATTTCTTTTTTCTGTTGTCAATCAATCCATAACCTGGGGCGGTAAGCTGCCACCAGAAGATCCTCTGAATGTATCCGCTGGACGAACCAAGGAGATAATAACGGGCCAGGTAATCGGACTGTTCCTGTTCAGACACATTAGGTCTGCCTGACACAGGGGAATATTTTCCTGTTCCTTTCAGGGACCAGTTGAACTCCGTAACCCATAACTCTTTTTGAGGGTCTGAACAGACATCCACTGCAGCGCGGAGGAGAGCGATTTTTTTTGACAGATCCCAGCCAAACTGAGTATTCTCCGGTGCGCCAACACGGTCGGTATAAAGAAGGGAACTGATAATATCAAATGGAGCCGCTTTTAAGACAACTGGATAAAGATGAAATTCGAAATCTATAACTGCAGGACCAATCATTTGGATATCATATTTCCGTGCAAGAAGAACAGCCGGTTTTATCAGCTTGAGATATTCCCTGTAATCCCAGACGCCCCATTTTGTCCGGTTCCAGGCATGGCCGATCTCAAATCGCCGGCACTTTTTTTGGAATCGCGAAAAAACGATCTCTAGAAAATTTGACCATTTTGCTGGATCCAGGACATCGGATCGCTGCTGCAACAGGGCAATTGTTATGTCGATCCCTTTTGAGAGAAAGAGATCCAGTGTTTTGTCATACAGGGACAGTTTATTTATTTCCCAGGAAGGGATCCTGAAAAGCCCCTGTTTTACACCAAGTTCTTCGAAACAGGCACATATATCCTCATTATGGTCATTTGAAGGAGAAAAACAGAGAGCAAAAGGGTCTGAGATCTTTACCGGATTCTGATATATATTTTTCCGGAGTTTACGATACCGTTTTAGGCCAGGACCAATTTTGGCCAGATTTGAGATCAAAATATAAGCATAGGAATCCAAATATTTCAGGTGCTGTTTGAAGCGTTCGGATTTGGGTGCGACATTGTGCGGTTGATCAGCGTAGGGATTCCATCGAAATAAGTTCATATTATTGCAGTTTTAGTTTTTCAGCCAACTTTTTAAGGCCAATTTTTTTCTTAAAATACAGATAACCGGAAAAGCTTTTTTTGTTCCATTTATACCAGAACCATTCATACGGATTAACCGGCGTGCGACGGAAAATGGCTTCCAAAAAATAGCGCTGATAAGGCTTCGGAATTCCCAACCGGATGAGATTTTTTGCTACCCGAAGATCTGTGATCTTTTTTCTGGTCCTGATCCGGTTTGTATCAATGAGATAGAAAGCGTGTTGACCCTGATTGTCCTTTTTAACAAGAATATTACCATCCGACAAGTCTTTATGAAGGATTCCTGCTCTATAGCAGTTTCCAAGGTAAGAGGCAAGATCGGAAAGAAGAGCTTTTATCTCATTGGGAGGAAGGCGTCTGAACAGGTAGCGGATCTCTTCTGTATCCTTGATACGTTCGGCCACAAAACATCCTCGGTCTGTAAAACCGAATTTTTTTCTCTCCAAATAAGCGATTGGGATCGCGGTTCTGATTCCGGCTTTGAACAGAGCCACTGCTCCATTCCAGGCTTTTGCGGGAGAGGAGGGAAGAAAAATTGTTTTTATTTTTTTAATACCTTTTGGTTTAAATTCCTTAATAACGATCTCTTTGATCTTTGATTTGCTTCCCTGGAGGTTTACAGCCCATACTTTATTGCGGCCGTCTAATAAAATCTCAATTTGAGAATTGTGCAGGGAGCAACCACAGTCTACAAGGGCTTGTCTGAAATCCGGGATGTCCAGGTCTGGATGGATAAGGCCTTTGTACGGCGGCAGGTCCAGAGGGTTTCCCCATAAGTGTTTCATTAAGATAAAATATCATTCTGTCTTATTTGATGTCAATATACACTGAAATAGAGATGTTTACTGGATTATTTGTTTCTTGCTCAAAACCTATATCCTCTAATATAATAAGAAAAATATTTCATGGAGAATAATTATGAGTATTGATCCGCCACTTCTTGATATTCTGGCCTGCCCCTATTGCAAAGCAGATGTGAAGTTGACTTTAGATGAAAAAGGCCTTAAATGTGTTAAATGTCACAGGGTTTATCCCATAAAAGATGAAATCCCGGTCATGCTGATCGATGAGGCGTCCATTGAGCCGGAAAGAAAAACAAAAGATTGATCGTTCTTCAATAAAAAAGATCCTGCTTATTCGTCTACGGCGGATCGGGGATATCATGATGACAACTCCGGCAGCAGCGATTCTTAGAGATGGTTTCCCGGAAGCCGGGATCACCTATCTTATTGAGGCCCCTTATAAGGATCTTGTAGAAGGCCATTATCTTTTTGATCAAGTTATAGTTCTGCCTCGTACTTTGACAAGGCGGGGGTTTTTTCGATTTGTCCGGAAAATCAGAAAAGATCGATATGATTTGGTTATTGATTTTCATGGCGGGCCAAAAGCCTCTTTGATATCCCTTTTTTCTGCGGCGAGGTTGAAAATAGGGTACCAGGTAAAATACAAAGGCTTTATCTATGATATTAAAATTCCACGAAGTCCACAAAAAGGCTATATCCACAGTGTGGAAAATCATGTGAATCTGGTGAAAGCGCTGGGTGTAACATTTCGATCAATTCCCAGGATCTCTTTTCCCCCGACAGGTTCTGAGGAAGAAAAGGACCTTCAAAGATATTTAAGGGATAACAGGCTTGAAAAAATACCGTATGTGGTTCTTCATATCGGCGCCGGCAATGAATTCAGATTCTGGGGGGAGAAGAATCTGGCCGGATTTATAAAACTGGTCACTCAAAACCTGGATATTCCTGTTATTCTTGTTGGAGGAGGGGAGGATAAGGCTACAGAGGGAGTCCTGATGAAAGACAGCCCCTCAAATATCCTTTCTCTGGTTGGAAGAATAGGTTTAAAGCGGCTTTACGGGATAATCTCAAGCGCTGCGCTGTTTGTCGGGCCTGACAGTGGGCCGATGCATATCGCTGCTGCAACAAATACGCCTATTGTTGCCCTTTTCGGCCCGATGATCCCGGCAATATTTGGGCCCTGGCAGGCCAGATCCGTTATAATAGAGAAAGATTTGGACTGCCGACCCTGCGATCAGAGACAGTGCCGGTATAGAGACTTCAGGTGTTTCAGGACGATCAGCCCAGATGAAGTCTACAGTGCCAGCCTGCAATTGTTAAAGGGATCTTTGGACGGATAAGGAGAATTTGATTTAATTTTAAAGTAATATTAACTACAATGAGATTGAGAAGATCCAAACTATCCGATTTGAATAATGGAGCAATAAAAATGAAACTGATTCAGACAGAGCGATTTATTTCTTTCTTGATGATTCCTGTTTTTATAGGATTGTTTCTTTTGTTTTCAATGATTTCCATCAGTGTAAGCCAGATATTTTTGGGCCTTGCTCTATTCGGATGGATCGTGTTTCAAATCAAAGAAAAACGCAAAGCCAAACTACCTTTGTTTTTCTGGTTTTTGATCGCTTATATTGTTCTTTCTCTAGTCTCGAGTATTTTGTCCAGAAATCCAGAGATAAGCTTTATCGACAGCCGTGGCTTGCTTCTTTTCCTGGTTGTGCCGATCGTTTATTTCGGGTTTTCCCGTGTCGGTTCGCTCAAACAGACCAACCGGGTCTTGCTCGCTTCATTTTTTATCAGTGCTCTCTACTCCCTGTTTTACTTTTTTTTCAGGGCAGTGCCCGGCGAGCGGATAACAGGATTCATGGGACACTGGATGACTCAAGCCGGGCTTCTTCTTTTATTCTGCACGATGGCATTAAGCCTGTTTTTTTTCTGCCGTAATAAGTGGAGATTTGCATGGGGGGCGGGATTTCTGCTGGCTCTCCCATTGATCGTTCTGACCCTGACCAGAAATTCCTGGATCGGATTGTTTGTTGCGATAGTGGCTATCCTTATTATCTACAAACCAAAAACCCTGTTCATCTTCCCAGTGGCAATAGTTTTATTTTTCCTGGTCTCGCCAAAACCGATCAAAGACAGGGCTCTGAGCATTTTTGATCTGAAAAACACAACGAACCAGCAGAGATTTGAATACTGGCAAGCCGGCGTCAAGATCATCAAAGACTATCCACTTCAGGGAACAGGACCGGACCTGGTTGATATGGTTTTCCAGAATCCAAAGTATGGGCTTTCTCAGGTGGCTAGAAGCAATGTTCATCTCCATAATAATTTTCTTCAGATCGCAGCCGAAAGAGGTCTCTTCACTCTAGCGGCTTGGATTGGTTTTTTAGTTGTCTTATTTGTTTCTTTGATCCGGCTGCTGAAACAACGAGACCCGGCTGTTTTCCCCTATGCTGCAGCTGCTCTGGCGGCTTTGACAGGTCTGGTATCAGCCGGGCTTTTTGAATATAATTTTGGTGATTCCGAGGTGGTTGTATTGTTTCTTTATATCATCTCTGTCCCTTTTGCTTTGGAGCGTATACAGAAGCATGGGGACTGAGGAACTGCTGTAATGAAAAGAAAAATCCTCTCAGGATTCCTACTTTTGTTCCTCATTTATTGTGGATGGTTTATATACCAATCCCTTGCTTTCCATACTTTTACACAGGAAAATATTCAAACTTATCCGGACGAGATCAAAGGCGTCTACCATCTTCATTCCACTCTTTCAGATGGACATGAGCCTCCGGAAAAGATTGCCCGGATCGCGGCTGATAATGATCTGGATTTTATTATTCTCACTGATCACGGAAATCCGAACTTTGAATCCATGGCGGCCAGAGGATGGCGACATGGAGTTCTAATGCTTGCCGGGTCCGAGCTTTCGGTCAACCGCGGGCATTTGGTCGGTATTGGATTTGATACGCCGGAACACAGGTTCTCCCAAAATGCGGAAGAATCCGCCTCCCAGATCGCAAGATTGAATGGTATTTCCATTATTGCTCATCCGTACTCAAGGGTGAGCTGGACCTGGGGAGATCTGTTTATATACTCCGGGATAGAGATTATGAATGCTTCTTCCTCTGTGAGAAGAGACTTTGCTCCCTTAATTCCATATCTTCCGGCCTATATCATCAGACCGGATCTTTTTCTGATCAGAATGCTGGACACGCCATCAAAAAACCTCAAAAAATGGGACAGACTCAACAGGAAGCATACAGTTTATGCTTATTTCAGCATAGACGCCCATTTTTATTATGGGCCCCTGTTTCGGTTATTCCGCATTCATATTTTAATTAATGCTCCTTTGCCAAAGGAATTTGATGTGGCCAGAAATATGGTCTATAAGGCATTAAAAAAAGGCAGTTTCTATAATGCGATCGACTCGGCAGCCGAGGCGGAGGGATTTCGTTTTTTTGGCACCAGCGGGGAAAACAGAATTGATATGGGACAATCCCCGAGATTCGATCCCTCTATTACTCTGCATGTCCAAGCGCCCTTTCCTTTTAAAAAAGTCATTCATTTGATACGAAACGGGGAGACTGTTTCTGAATCCGAGCAGGACAGTTTGTTTTTCAGAGTTAAATCGCCCGGGGTATACCGCATAGAAGTGTTTTTGACAGGAAGAACACCTCTGAAAAAAGAAATACCCTGGATCGTATCCAATCCAATATTTCTGAGGTGAAAGAATCATGAGACAATTCCATCTGGAGAACATGAAGAAAATCGTTGATAGATTCGTATCTGTAAAGATCCTTGTCCTTGGGGATCTTATGCTTGATAAATATATCTGGGGGGAGGTTGTCAGGATCTCTCCTGAAGCTCCTGTGCCCGTGGTCAAGATTCAAAAAGATACGTCCTGCCTCGGAGGGGCGGGGAATGTCAGCCACAACCTGGAGAAACTAGGTTCTTCTCCCATTGTCGTTGGGGTCGTTGGGAAAGACCCGGAGGGAGAATGGATCAGAAATCATCTTAAGGAAAAACAGGGCGTTTTTTCTCTAGAAGAAAGGCCTACTACGGTGAAAACCCGGATCATTGCACATCATCAGCAGGTCGTCAGAGTGGATCTGGAGAACAAGGCACCTGTCCCAGATGAAATTCAGGAGAAAATATTCGATGTCATAAAAGAGGAAAAATACGACGGAATTCTGATATCCGATTACAACAAAGGGATCGTATCAAAGTCTTTGATGAGCAAGGTCATTTCCTTTGCTTATCAACACAAGATCCCTGTTTTTGTCGATCCTAAAGTTGTAAATTTCCAATTCTTTTCTCCTGTAACACTCATCACTCCCAATCATTATGAAGTGGAGCAGATCGTTCTTAATAAGTGCTCGACAAATAAAGATGTAGAGAAGGCGGGAGCGAATATTCTAGCCCGCATTTCAACGTCTTATTTGATCATAAAAAGAGGCGAACAGGGAATGAGTGTCTTCGCAAAAGGGAAAGGTGCGCTTCACATCCCTGCTATTGCAAAAGAAATCTTTGATGTAACAGGTGCTGGAGACACAGTTATTGCCACTGCTGCCCTGGCATTGCTTTCAGGCGCATCTATTCAGGAAGCGGCTGTTCTTGCAAATACCGCAGCCGGAATTGTGGTCGGCAAGATCGGTACAGCATCGCTGTCCTCTGATGAACTTCTCTCTCAATTTTCCTCATAGATCTCCGGAAATATGAAGTCCATTTAAAATGCCGGAGAATTGGAGTATAATACGCAGTAATCTTCCATTCAAAGGGATTTATATATGTGTGGTGTTGTCGGGATATATAGTAACAAAGATGTTTTCAAGGATCTTTATCAGGGATTGCTTGCCATTCAGCATCGAGGGCAGGATTCTGCGGGCATTATCACATACGATGGTCTCTTTCATGTCAAAAAAGGGAATGGACTGATCCAGGATATCTTTACAGCGGAGAATGCCCGGAGGTTAAAGGGAACGATCGGGATCGGTCATACTCGTTATCCCACGATAGGTGGAGGAATGGGTGAGGATGCGCAGCCCTTTCTTGTCAATTCCCCTTATGGGATCATCATGGCCCACAATGGTAATGTGATCAATTATTCCGAACTCCGAGAGAATATTTTTAAACGGTATAAACGCCATTTGAATTCTAATAATGACGTCGAAGTTATATTGAATGAATTTGCTCAGAATCTGGCAGCCTTGGATACTCTCAGATTGACTCCGGATGATATATTTGCTGCTGTCAAACAGGTCTATCAGAAAGTAAAAGGCAGTTATTCCGTTATTGCTTACATTGCTGAACAGGGGATGGTTGCATTCAGAGACCCCTACGGGATTAAGCCTCTTGTGTATGGGGAGCGGAAAAACGGGCTTATTTCCTCCTATGGTATCGCCTCCGAAAGCGTAAGCCTAAATCTGATGAATTTCTCTGACATTAAGGATGTCCTGCCGGGCGAAGCGATATTCATCGATAATAAAAGAAAATTGCACAGGAAAAAGATCGCGGATGGTCATCATGCGCCATGTCTTTTTGAATGGGTCTATTTTGCCCGGCCCGATACTTATATTGATGGTGTTAATGTTTATGAAACCCGTGTCAACCTGGGGCGTATCCTAGCGAATGACATCAAAAAGCTGGATCTAGAGATCGATGTTGTCGTGCCGGTTCCTGATTCGGCTAGAGATGCCGCCATCGAAATCGCCAGAGACCTTAATCTGAGTTACAGGGAGGCGTTGGTTAAGAACAGATATATTGGACGAACATTTATCATGCCTACGGATGATAAACGCAGAACGTCGGTCCGTCAGAAATTGAATCCGATTGCTTCCGAACTGAAAGACAAAAATGTTCTTATTGTGGATGACAGTATTGTGAGAGGAAACACATCCAGAGCCATTGTCAAATTGGTCCGGAAATGCGGGGCGAAGAAAGTCTATTTTGCTTCATATTCACCGCCATTGAGACATCCCTGTGTTTACGGTATTGATATGCAGACCGAAGACGAGTTTGTTGCCAGGAATGTGGATGAAGTAGGAGTCGCCCACCGGATCGGAGCAGACAAGGTCATATATCAAACACTGGATTCGTTGAAAAAAGCGGTTCATATGGGCAATGAACAAATTCAGGAATATTGTGCGGCATGCTTTGATGGGATCTATCCCACTGGTGATGTGACTCCGGAAATACTCGATAAAATACAGAAAGAACGTAAACAAAATCAGCTGAAGCAATTAGAGCTGAATCTTTGACAAATCCCCTGAATGGTAAATGATGTCAAAAAACATGTCCAAAATTGAAGAAAAAACCTGTTGTCTCATTACTGAATCCAATATCCACTCTAACAATAAAAGTGTCCATATAAAATCTCAACCCAAAATTCGTATTGGTTGCCCAGTTGCTAAAAC
>CBDVEQ010000121.1:0-8627 GCA_965373045.1 uncultured bacterium
TCCTATTATGAATTTCTGCTTCTTGCTTTTTCATTCTTTCTATTTCTTTTTTTTATTTTAGCCTTCTTCGACTTCAATAGACATCAACGAATCTTGAAAGACTTATAGTTTAGCTCTGTTGTGTTTATAATTCAAGGGTTTGCCTTTTCTTGCTTTAGTCTTTAACCATTGGTAATTATGTATCACCTTTAAGGATGAGGGGGGAAAGAAAGAAATCACCCCTTGAATCATCTAGGCAGGCGATTGGCATATAAGGGCTCTATTTCGTAAAATTAGGGCGCAATTAAAGTGATGTGACCTTGACGATGAAAAAGAAGGTTTTTAAGCCCACCGGCGGTAGCCTGCTTTGACCATTCATCGCTCGGAAAATTTAGGGTTCCCAATGAAGACTCTGATCATCTCACTTTTTAAATCCTATCCGCCCGAGTACGGCGGAGCCATGGTGGCCTATGATCTTGCAAGATATTTGCCGGGAGAAAAGACCCTGATCCAATTGGCGCCGAATGCCGGTAGAATCACCTTGGAAAACAATCTTGAACTGATCAGCATAAGAACGAACCAGGACTCCAGGCTGAAAAAGGCCGTGACCTTGTTTTTGAGTTTTAAAAAGATAATTGCCCATGTGAAAAAGAGCGACCCTCAGCTTATTATTTTTGAAGGGGCTTCCTGGTCCTTGTATTATTGGCTCCTTTATAAAAAACTGAAGAGAACAAAAAGGAATGCCAGGATCGTCTATCATGCCCATAATATTGAATATTTGCTCCGGAAGGAGAAAAACAGTTGGATCGTATCCGCATTGACTAGATGGGCGGAAGGAAAATTGGTCAGAAATGCCGATTATGTGACGTCCGTTTCGCAGGAGGATGCCGATTTGATGCAGGGTCTTTACGGCAGACCTTCCATTCCTTTGCCGAATGGCGTGGATATCCACCGGTTTGAATCGATCTCAGACAGCAGGGTGAAGGATCTGCGGCAAAAGTACGGTCTTTATGGGAAGATCATTCTTTTCATGGGGCTGGTAGTATACCGGCCGAATGAAGAGGCCCTGAAATTTTTGATGGATGACGTTTTTCCGGCCGTCATACAAAAGGATTCAGAAGTCAGATTGGCCGTTATTGGAGGGGACCTGAACAAAAAAAGAGAATGGATCATCAATCCCGGAATCATTCCTTTTGAGGAGATCCCAGGCTTTATTAGAGCCTGTGATATCTGTGTCGCCCCTGTTTTTTCCGGGTCCGGCACTCGGTTGAAAATTCTGGAATACATGGCGGCGGAAAAACCTGTGATCGCAACCACCAAAGGAGCGGAGGGGATCCTGGTCACGGACGGCAGGGATATAGTTTTGGCCGATTCTTCCGGATCATTTGCTGAAAAAATTATTTGGCTTCTGGAAAATCCACAAGAGGCAAAAAATATTGCTCAGAACGGGAAATTCCTTGTCAGAAAATCTTACGGATGGGAACAAATTGTGAAAAGATTTATGTCCCTAATCAAGGCGGCATACAATGAGTAGATCCCAAAAAATTGTTATCTATGCGGCCGGAATCGGTCCCACCAACAGAGGAATAGGGCAGTATGCCATTCACCTTCTTCCCAGGCTTCTGCCCAAATTGCAGAAGAGGAACTGCCGGATCACTGTGATCCTTTCCAGGGACAGCCGTCTTCCCATATCACTCCCTGGAGTTGAATTTAAGAGGCTTCCTGTGCTGAGGGACAAAACAGTCCAACGCTTTTTATTGGAACAGGCTTTTCTTCCTATGTGGGGCCGGAAAGCGGATGTTTTTGTTTCTTTGGAATCCGTCCTTCCTGTTATGCCCCTGCCGGCTAAACGAAAACTGACAGTGGTTCACGATATTCATATTATCCGTCATGTGAAAGAGCCGGAAAAATATCCGGAGGATTATACCTTTCAGTACAAAACCTGGGCAAAGGTTACAACCAAAAGGGCCGTAAAATCCTCTGATCTCATTGTATCGGTTTCCCGGTTTTCCAAAGAGGAAATACATGACTTCTACCAGGTCCCCCTCAGTAAGATAATTGCCGTCCCCAATGGTGTTGACCATGAACGCTTCCATGTTTTGGAGGACAACAAAACCCTTGAATGGATAAAGAAGAAATATG
Organism: uncultured bacterium; assembly: GCA_965373045.1. Taxonomy (GTDB): domain Bacteria; phylum Acidobacteriota; class Aminicenantia; order Aminicenantales; family Aminicenantaceae; genus DAOVDI01. The sequence goes on from CBDVEQ010000121.1 coordinate 2,122, forward strand.
ACCTTCCTCCGCGCTATTATCTGTATGTGGGGCCTATCAGTACCAAAAAGAATCTGGCGCTTATAGTCCAGGCTTATGCCTCTTTGAAAAAGACCAGGGATTTTATGCTTCCTGTTTTAGTGGTAGGGGATACCAGAAGGGACAGGCTTTATGGATCCATACATTCGGACCTGAAACGGGAGGAATTGAAAAAATTATTTCTGCTTCCCGGTTTTGTTCCGGACTTGGATCTGCCGGTTCTTTTTTCCGCCGCGTTTGCTTTTATTTATCCTTCTCTTTATGAGGGCTTCGGGCTGCCTGTTCTGGAATCCATGGCCTGTGGGACTCCTGTCATTGCCGCTCGGAGCAGCTCGATCCCGGAAGTCGCTGGAGATGCGGCGCTGCTGATCAATCCGGCCGATCCTGAGTCTCTGTTAAATGCCATGGAAAAAATACACACCAAAAAGCACTACGAAACCCTGAAGAAAAAAGGCCTGGAGAGGGCGAAACTGTTTTCGTGGGAAAAGACGGCCGGACAAATGGCGGATGTGATCACTTCGTTAGGAACATGAAGTGTTTTGGGAGGATCTGATACCATGAAAATACTGGCCTCAGCCTATGCATTCAATCCCAGAGGGTCTCTCCAGCTTCATCCCGGAGAGGATATTGTCGGATGGAAGCTTGTCGAGCAGCTGAACCGGTTCCATGAGGTTTGGGTCATCACTCATTCCTATAACAAAGAGGCTGTGGAAAAGGCGTTGGCCCGGGGAGAGCTTCAAAACGTTCACGTGCTTTTTATTCATCTCCCCTTTGATCTCAGGAAATTTTTCTATAAGATCGAGATCGGGCAGAGAGTCTATTACTATCTCTGGCAGGTTGCCGCCTGGTTGAAGGCAAAAAAACTTCACAAGGCCGTCCGCTTTGATGTCGTCCATCACATCACATTCAACAATGACTGGATTCCGAGTGTTATGGGAGCGATGCTTCCCGTCCCTTTTATCTGGGGGCCTGTGGGAGGAGGACAGAGAACACCTAAATCCTTTATGGAGGGCTACTCATTTTCAGGGAAACTGGCGGATGGGATCCGGTTATTCGGCCAGTGGATCGGAAGGCATCTGCTGATCACCCGGAAACGCTGTGTCAAAAGAGCAAGGGCCATTCTGGTCTGCAACCAGGAAACCAAGGAAAAAATACCCATAAAACACCGGAATAAAGTGCAGTATTTTCCCGTGAACGGTATTTCCACTGAAGACCTCGCTGCAGAGGTTAAGAAAAGATCGCCCCATGAAACTTTTCAGGTTATCACAGCGGGACGTTTGATCCATTGGAAAAATTTCAGCGAAGCGGTCAAGGCGTTTGCCCTCTTTTCTAAAAAATTCCCTGAGTCCAATTTTACGGTTATTGGTGAGGGGCCTGAAGATTCACGTTTGAAAAACTTGGCCGAGGAATTCCATATTCGAGAGAAAGCCCATTTTGTTCCCTGGATACCAAGAAAAGAACTGTTTCAGAAAATCGCGGAAAGCCATGTGTTCCTTTTTCCCAGTCTGCGGGAAGGGGGAGGGGCGGTTGTTGTGGAATCCATGGCTTGCGGGACTCCGGTCGTCTGTCTGGATAATGCCGGCCCGGGGTTTCATATTCAGGAGGAGTGGGGCATAAAGATCAAGCCCCTGAATCCGGATTATATTGTTAATGAAATGGCCGCTGCTTTAGAAAAGCTTGATCAGGACGAGAGCCTCCGGTTTGGATTGGGAGAGGCTGCACGTCAGAGAGCGGAAGAATATTATGTGTGGGACCGGTTGGGGGACAGGTTAAAAATGATATATGACCAAGCAGGAATAGGCCAAAGGCCAAGGGCCAAAGGCCAAAGGCCAAAGGTCAAGGGCCAAAGGCCAAAGAATAAGAAGCCCAAAGCTATTTAATTTGCGTCATTCCCGTGGAAACGGGAATCCAGACAAACTCAATGAGCTCAACGAACTCAATGAACTCAACGAACCCATAATGCTTTTATCAATCATACTCTGGCTTATGATCTGGGGAGGTATGTTTACCGGCCTCTACAATGTCACAGATCAAATGTTCTCGGATATCCTGTCCGCGTTTCAGGGCCTGAGGGCTTTTTTACCGCTTGTGGCTCTTTATATATGCATTATGTGGATGTTCCTGGCGAGAATAAAACCTCCTTCCTTTTCAGCCCCCATCGGTCTGTTTTTTTACTATTGTATGATCGGCATTTTTGTGTCCTTTCTTTCGCCAGAGAAAAAAACGGCTCTCTATTGGGGTTTTCTTTATCTTTCCCCCCTCCTCTTTCTATGGATAATATCCTCCTTGGAAGAAGCTCTGGAGCGTTTGCGTGCCGTTCTTTATATCAATTATGCTGTGTCCATTTTTTTGATGTTCAGCCTGATTCCGGAAGTGATAAAAAAAGCGAGCGGTGCTTTGGGTATTACGGCCTTCTACGAACTCCCGTTCAATTTGGGGCAGATGACCAAAAACGGTGTCGGCAGATTTGCGCTTATCATTGTTATTGTTGCAATGGTTCGGATTCTGAGTTTAAAAAAGATCAATCGTTATCTGTGGTTTATAGCCCTGGCTCCAGCCATGTACCTGCTTCTGCAGACCCAATCCAGAACAGCCTTGCTGGGCCTTGCCGTTGCTAGCGTTCTTTTTGTCTTGATCAAAGGGTTAAAATGGCAGTTTGCTTTTGCAGGGCCGTTTGTCGCCTATGGCCTATGGATGTCCGGTTATCAATTGAGAGCTAAAGCCGAATTTGCACAGCTTATCGGCCTGACAGGACGGGAATTAACATGGCAGCAGGCGCTGATACAAGTCAAACAGTCTCCTTTTCTGGGATGGGGATTTCATGCAGACAGGATAATGCTTGATTCTCAACATATGCACAATTCCTATCTTCATGCCTTGATCCACAGCGGTATTATTGGGACCCTTTTTTTTATTGGGGGTTTTGTCAGCATCTGGTATGTGATATTAAAAAACAATCTTTTTCAAAAGGTCAAAGATGCAGAAGATAAAGACTATGTGGTGCTGGTTGAATCCATCCTGTTGGTGGGCGCATTGACGGCCCGCAGCTTCTTTGAATCCACAGCAGCATTCTACGGGGTCGATCTTCTTATTTTTATACCGGCTGTTGCCTATATCTTTGTTTGGACAAAAAAAGAGTCTATCGAAGTCTATAGGAGTCTATAGAAGTCTATTGGAGTCTATTGAGGTCAATTCTTTTCACTCGAATCCTTGAACCCTTTTTTATTTAAGTCTTATGAAAATTTATATCCACACCATGTATTATCTTCCGGAATTCGGCAGCGCTCCGATCCTGATGGATGAACTGGCTACGGATCTTGCTTCCAAAGGGCACGATGTTGAGGTCATCACAACCATTCCCCGGCCCCCTCACCGCAAACCCTTTCGCGGCCTCTTGATCGCTCACGAAAAACGGAATGGTTATTCGGTAAAAAGATACTTCACCAACTCCACAGTTCATCACATCGGTCGTCTGATTGCCTGGTCAATCTATACTTTTTTTACCATGCTTAACCTGTTTAGGGTGCGTAAGGGGGATGTGCTTTTTCTCCGCCTTCCTCCTTTGCAGCTTGGTGTAACAGGTGTTATTGCCAAGAAATGGAAGGGTGTAAAGATCCTGCTCAATGTTCAGGACATTCATCCGGATCTTTCGATCCAATCAGGGCTGCTTCGGAATTCCCGGGCTGTTCAATGGGCACAAAATTTCGAGAAATGGATCTACAAACATTCTGAGAATATTCTCGTCATAAGTGATGGTTTTAAACGGAATCTGGTGGACAAGGGAGTTGAGCCTTCCAAAGTAAAAATAATACCTAACTGGGTGGATACCGATCTTTTAAAGCCGCTTCCGAAAGACAACCCATTCGCGAAAAAACATTCCCTGGACAAGAAATTTGTTGTCATGTATTCCGGAACCATAAGTATCAGCAGCATTAAAACGCTCGAGGTTATATTGGAAAGCGCACACAAACTTCAAGGGGACAAAGACATTCTATTCGTGATCGTAGGCGAAGGATTAAAAAAACCGGATTTAGAGGGCAAGGCAAGGTCTTTGGAGCTAAAAAATGTGCTTTTTCTTCCCTTCCAGCCTTATGAGGATCTTCCTGCTCTTTTGGCTTCCAGTGACGTGCTGCTTGTCCCGCTGGATAAGGAAAAATCCATGCTTTCTGTTCCCTCCAAACTTTACAATTTTATGGCTGCCGGACGTCCCATTATGGGACTGGCCCATGAAGATTCTGAGGTCAAAAGCATTATCGAGGGGGGAAAGTGTGGAGTTTGTGTGTCCCCCGAAGATGTGGAAGTAATCGCCGGGACCATTCAGGAGCTAAAAAATTCTGAAGGCCGCCTTGCAGAAATGGCAGACAATGCCCGGAAAGTTGCGGTTGAACAATATTCGAAAACACGTGTGCTCGATAAAATGGAACAGCTTATCACTTCGGTAAAATGAGACATTTATTAAAATACTGGCTTCCGCCCTTATTGTGGATGATTGCCATCTTCCCCTTGACAAGTCGTTTTGCCGGATCGAGCCGGTTTTACAGGATATGTATCTCAATTCTGCAGTGGATTTTCCCTAAAGCGTCATTTGAAACCCTCGGAATTCTGTATATTATTCTAAGAAAATCTTTTCATTTTATGGAATATGCTTTTTTAGCCTATCTTCTGTATCGTGCCTTCAGAGGAGTGAGCGGATTGCAGTGGCGGCTGCAGTGGATGATGCTGTCTTTTATGATCTCGTTTGTATTTGCTGTGCTCGATGAATGGGTTCAGATATTTATTAAAAACCGTGCCGGATCCCTCCTCGATGTCCTGGTCGATACAATGGGTATATTGTCAGCCCTGGGAGTAATCTTCCTGATACACAGGAAACCAACACTGCCTGTTACGGAATTTGACGGAAAAACATGAAAGCCCTATTTTTAAAACGACCGTTTGATGTGATCCTGTCCTTTTTTGGGCTGTTGCTGTCTTCACCTCTATGGGGTCTATTCTCACTATTGATCTGGATCGAGGACAGGGGGTCTGTGTTCTATACTCAGAACAGAGTGGGGAAGAATGGACGGATATTTAAGGCGATCAAGTTTCGTTCAATGATCAAGGATGCTGAGAAAGAGGGGAAACCTGTTCAGGCGGCAGAAAATGACTCCAGAGTGACAAGAGTTGGTCATCTCTTGAGGATCACTGCTATGGACGAGCTTCCTCAAATGGTCAATATTTTTATAGGAGACATGAGTTTTGTCGGTCCCAGGGCCTTAAGACCGGAGGAAAAAGAGGTCGGGCCGGATTCTCAGGTGAAGAACCTTGAGGATATCCCCGGATACCGTCAGAGGCAGTCTGTTACTCCCGGCCTGACAGGCATTGCCCAGATATTTCTACGGGCCGATGCCCCAAGGCGGAAAAAATTCCGTTATGACATGCTTTATGTCAAAAAGCGTTCTTTCTGGCTGGATTTAAAACTGATATTTCTTTCTTTTTGGATCACTTTCAGGGGAAAGTGGGAAACCGGGAAGAAGAAGATCTAAGATGGTTTCGTTGACATGATTGACTGAAATAATGGATAATGACTCAGTAGAAAAGGCCAAAGGCCAGGGGTGGCTTCGCCAGCGAGAAAAGGTGAAAGCCAGAATAAGAAAAAAGGCCAAGGGCTAAAGACCAGAGGCCAAAGGCCAAAGACCAGAGGCCAAAGGCCAAAGTAAGAAATAGGAGAAGAGTGAGAAAAAGTAAAAGTAAGACGTCATTCCCACGAAAGTGGGAATCCAGTATAAATTGTATTCTAGATTCCCGTTTTCACGGGAATGACGTAAATTAAATAGCTTTGGGCTAAGCTGCTTTGGGCTCTTTATCTTTTCTCGCGGGCGAATTAAATGAGCTAAACTGATATGTATGACGTGATTGTGATTGGTGGAGGACCGAGCGGGTTGAATACTGCCCGGACTCTGGCAGAAAACGGTCTGGATGTTATTGTGCTGGAAAGGAAAAGCAGAATAGGGCAAAATGTTCTCTGTACGGGCATTGTCGGCAACAATATTTTCAATGAATTCCAACTGCCCGACTCATCAATCATCTCAAAGATCCAGAAAGTTAATATGATCTCTCCCTACAGGACATCGATCCTATATGATCATCCCCAGCCGTTTGCCTGCGTGGTAGACAGGGAGAAGTTTGATCGAAATATCGCCGGTCTTGCAGTTCAGGCTGGAAGCCGGATCGATTGCGAAAAACATGTCAAGAATATCCAGATAAACGGCAAAGGTATTGAGGTATCCGCATCCAATAATGGAAACGGGAGCCTGACATATAAGGCCCGGATGGCGGTTATCGCTACAGGCGTGAACAATCAATTGAGCAGAAAGATTGGATTGGGCTGCTCTCAGAAATTTATCAACGGGGCTCAACTTGAAGTGGAAGCCGATAATCTTCCGGACACACACATCTTTTTTGGAAATAAGATCGCCCCCGGGGCTTTTGCATGGGCTGTTCCTGCCCGT
>CBDVEQ010000122.1:0-8617 GCA_965373045.1 uncultured bacterium
TATATTCTTTGGAGGGACATTGGCCAATATGTTGTGAACCTGTTGAAAAACAAAACCTCCGTCCGGCCCAAGGATATTGACTTGATGCCGCACATGCTCCCTTACTTCATTAGCAGTTCCCTCAGGAAGCATGGATTGTGTGTCGCACCCTCCACCCCAGAATGTCAGGTCTTTGCTAAATTCCTGTTTAAGCTCTCTCACATCCATGCCAGCACAGTTGAACTGGACAGGATTGATAACTTCAAGACCGGCATCGATAAGATCCGGGATAAGCTTCCGGACTCCGCCGCAGCAGTGCAGCATGACCTTGACATCTGCAAGCTCTTTTGCACGCTGCCACAATTTATGATGAAAAGGCTTGAAAAACTCCCTGTACATCTGAGGGGAGATCAGTGGTCCACCCTGCCCGCCCAGGTCGTCTCCGAACAGGATAATATCGATATACGGCCCCACAGCGTTCAGCCATTTTTCAAGATTTTTCATATATATATCGCAAAGTTTCTCAGAAAGCCGGGAAACATCATCAGGATACATTCCAAGATAGATCAAATAATTATCCATCCGGTAAAGCATCTGTGGCACTTCAAACATGTTTCCTCCAAAGAGCCCTACTACGGCCCTGGAGGTCTTCTCTCTAAGCGCTTTTACACGGGCGGACATCTCTTTTAAGCCTGATTCGTTGAGGAGGAGATGCGCTCCGGGATGAAGGACTCCCGTCCAAATGGTCCTGTCCAGATGATACTCCAGATCAGAAAAATCGTCATTTTCGATCCCACGCTCCATCAGGGGGAAATATGTCTGCTCAAAGTACAGACACCCCTTTTTTTGAATGCCAAGTTCCTGCCCGTCTTTAGTTTGCAAACACCAGTCCTCTCCTCTTTTCCGGACATGGACATAATATGGGATACGGCAGGGTGTTCCATCAGGCAGCATCCAGTCCTTCCAGTCAGAATCCTCTAGCAAGAACCCCCGCCCCATCTCGATGGTATCCACTCCGAACAGGTCCATAACATCCTCATCTACAACAGCCAGCTGCTGCACCATGTCATAGATCCGGATGGGTTTTTCAGGAAGGTTTAAAAAATTCCGAAGTTTAGCATAAGCGATAGCTGCGATCCCTGAGGACCTGTGGCCGGACAGATCGATCGGCGGTCTGTCTGTAGGTTCGTGATTCAAAGATAATAATACACGCTCTCGTGAATTCATTGCAGTTCTTTGATAAGCGTTTTCATGTCTTTACTGCAGGGAGCAATAGGCTCCCTTTTTACTTTTAAACAGCCGTCATCCTCAGTATCAGAGATGATGTGCCATTTGACCAGTCGTATCTCCATATTCTCAATCTCGAGGCATGTAACACATCGAGGATGAACTCCGCTTCCGCAATTGAAATAAAAAGGGATCTTTTTCGAGCCACGCAAACGCTGCTGCTTGCTCAAAGACTCGAACATGGGCCTGTGTGTGTGTCCTGCAATAATAATTAAATTATTCTTTTTCGCCCATGTAAAGATCTTTTCTTCGACCTTATTCCGTTTTAAGGCATTCTGCGCTGCGCTGGTTGGATCATTGACACCAAACCTGTTCTGTATCCACCGCCACAGAATCCGGACCCAGAATCTTCCGAATGGGGCCAATCGGTCATTGAGCAAATCCCCCTGATGTCCGTGTACAAGAAATATCTTCTCACCCAATCTGACGGTCTCACAGGGGGTCAAACCATTAAAGAGACCGGGAACATAGTCCCAGGCTTTCTGCAGTTCTTTTTGAAACCACTTCTTACAACGCATCTGCATATTGTGATTCCCCCAGACAAGGCACAGCCGGTTCTCCTTATGAAAGTCATCCATAACCCGGTAGATATTGCTGTATCTGCGCACGATGTCGGACAATCTGCTGTTCTCATAAAGTTCATCGCCATCCCCCAGTTCAATATAGAAATAATTTTTTTGATAATAATATTTCAGTGCGGTATAGAAACTGAGGGCATTATGCATAAAATCATCCGCCCAATCCCCTATTCCCCTGTGAAGGTCAGAGAAAACGACTATTTTAGTCTTAGGCGAAAGATCTAAAGTCTTTTCATTCCGTTTTAAGGCTCTATCTAATGCAGAATGAATATACAGAATACACATACGTCATTTACCTCAGGATTCTCTCGAACAATCAGACTGTATTTTTTCCAAGCATAATTTAGCACGGGAAGAAATCGAAGTCAAAAACAGTCTAAAATTAAAAGGCCAAAGGCCAAAGGCCAAAGTAAGAAATAGGAGAAGAGTTTATTGGGTTCATTGTGTTCTTTGGGTTATTTTAATAAAATTTACTCAATGAACTCAAGAAACTCAATAAACTCAAAGAACTGGATTCCCGTTTGCACGGGAATGACGAAGAGGCCACGGGCAATAAAAGTCGATAGAAGTCTATTGGAGTCTATCGAAGTCGAAGAAGGCAATAAATTAATCGGTTAAATAGGAGAAAAAAAATGGCAAAATCCATTCGTTCATCGATTAAGATCTTTGTACTGCTGATTGTTGCAGCTCTGTTCGTTCAGGCTACAACTGAGAAAGCGCCATCCACCGGCTATCATAATTATGAAGCAATGACCATGGCGCTCAAACAGCTTGCAGACAAAAATCCAGAAATTACAAAACTTACGACCATAGGAAAATCATTTGAAGGAAGAGACCTCTGGATGATCCAGATCTCAGGTGGAAAAGGAATAAAACCTCAAGAAAAGCAGGCTCTTCTCATCTGCGGAAACCTCGAAGGAGATCATGTTATCGGAAGCGAAGTCGCACTGGGAATCGCTAATTATCTGGTCAGCCAATACGGCAAGGATGAAAATATCACCCGGGTACTCGACAAACGCACTTTTTACATCATCCCCCGTCTGAATCCGGACGGCGCCGAACTGTTCTTCTCGAAAACTTTGTTTGAATATTCCGGCAATCTGAAACCGCGAGATGATGACTATGACTGGCTGCTGGATGAAGACGGCCCCGAAGACCTTAACAACGATGGAAAAATCACTCTTATGCGCGTTCGGGATAAAGAGGGCGAATGGGTTGTTGATAAAAAAGATCCAAGGCTTATGAAGAAAAAAGAAGCGGGAACTCCACCGGACAGCCTCTATAAGATCTACACTGAAGGAATAGATAATGACGGTGATGACCTTTTTAACGAAGACGGACCGGGAGGATTCAACATCAACAGGAATTTTCCTCACAACTTCGGCTACAAGCCAAAGGGGCTGGCTGTCTTTCCTGCCTCAGAAACGGAGACAACAGCTCTGATCGATTTTATGACCAGGTACATACCTCAACTTAAGACACAGCCCCACAAGAATATCTGTAGTGTTTTGCTTTTCTCCAAGTTCGACAATCTGGCAGCAGGAACCGGGATCGAAAGCGGCACTCCAACTTTCCCCGAACCGCCTAAAACATCTCAGGTCCAAACGGCAAGGCGGATGTTTTTCATGTTCGGACGGAGGGGAGCCGGACAAACAGCCCCGCAAGCCCGCCCGACCGACCCACAGCCAAAAAAGACAAACAGCCAGGATATATACCTTTTTGAAACCGCAAGCAAAAAGTACAAGGAAATCACTGGGATTAAAAATGCTCTTTCTGAAAAGCCGGCCGGTTCTCTTCTTGAATGGGCCTACTTTCAATTTGGAGTTCCTGCCTTCTCTGCTAATCTCTGGTCTCTGAGGCAGGATACTCAGCGAAGGCCTGATGTCCCCATGAAAAAGCCTGCACAGACAACAACCCAACCTGCTTCTATGGACCGGCAGGCGATGATGCGGAGATTTATGACAGGCTCCAGAGGAACAACTCAGACAAAATCCACCAACAATGACTCCAAGTGGCTGACCTGGATCGACAAGAAGAACAACGGCAAAGGTTTTATCAAATGGACTCCATACAAACACAAACAATTAGGCAATGTGGAGATCGGTGGATTTGAACCTTATCTGAGAGTCAATCCCCCGGCAGACAAGATCCCGGAATTGAGTGAAAGCCATGCGAAATTCGCTCTGTATCTGGTCTCCCAATTTGCCGAGATCACGATGGATAAACCCGAGATCAAAAAACTGTCATCAAACCTTTTTGAATTGAAGGTTGCCATCCATAACAACGGAAAATTCCCCTATGCCACTGCCATGGGGCAGCGCAGCCGCAATATCAATCCCATTATTCTGCGATTGAAGTTCCAGGACGACAAGAATATGCAGCTTTTTGGGGGTAACAAACGTTTTGACCTTGCTTCGCTCGATGCCGGAGCTGAAAAAGAATACAGGTGGCTCATTATTTCGCCGCCAGGCAATTCCATCGATATCACCCTTTGGGCACGAAACGGCGGCAAAACCCACAGGGAAAAAATCGTCCTTAGATAAATAAATACCCTTGGAGGATAAACAATGAATAGAATACAGAAAAAAAGTTTGATTCCCGCTCTATTGATCATCGCCGGAATCGTTCTGGCATCCACTTTGGCTCTATCCCAGGAATATTTACCACGAAAATGGAACACTCGCAAAGTGGATCTGAGCTTTAATCATTATTATGACTGGAAAGAAATGGAAACAGCACTGCGCAAGCTTGAAAAAGCCTATCCCAAGTTTTTAAAACTCCGCTCCATTGGGAAATCCTATCAAGGACGGGAGCTCTGGTACATGACCATAAACAACTCGGATACTGGTTCTGAATTAAATAAGAGCGCCATGTATATTGACGCCAATATCCATGGCAATGAAGTCCAGGGTGGCGAGATCGGTCTTTACACCATCTGGTATCTGATGGAAAACTACGCCTTCAACAATAAAATCAAGGACCTTGTAGATGAACGCGTTTTTTACATATTTCCATCCGTCAACCCTGACGGCCGTGACCTATGGCTTCACACCGGCGGCCAAGCCCGGTCAGGACAGTCTCCCATAGACAATGACAATGACGGGCTCTATGACGAGGACGGCCCGGAAGATCTGGATGGTGACGGCGAGGTGGGATCCATGTACATCAAGGTCGATCCCGGGAAAGGGACCCATCGCATGAGTGACACAGGAGACCGGCTTGTAGCGATCAAAAAAAATATCCCGGGCAAACCTGATGAAACAGGGAATTACAAGTACATCGGCAGCGAAGGCATCGACAATGACGGCGACGGACGCTACAACGAAGACGGTGGCGGCGGGTTTGATCCCAACCGCGACTGGGGTTCCTACTGGCAGCCTAAATATATCCAGAGTGGCGCCGGAGAATATCCTTTTTACTGGCCTGAATCAAAGCATACAAGGGACTTTTTCTACACCCATCCGAATATTGCGGGTGTGCAGGCTTTCCATAATACCGGGGGAATGCTCCTCCGCAATCCTGGCCCCCCTCTGCACGAAGAACTCCCGAGAAGCGATCTGGCTGTCATGGACGAGATCGGCAAAAAAGGCGAAAAGATCATTGAAGGATACCGATACATGATCATCTGGAAAGACCTCTATCCGGTCTGGGGAGGGTTTATCGATTTCACTTATGACCTGCTTGGCATATATTCCTTCTCTAACGAGTTGTGGATGTCCCGTGCCGACCTGGATAAGGACGGGGAGATCACTGAAGAGGAAGAAGCGTTTTTCGATAGATACATCGATATGGACAACAAAGCCATTTCCATGCATGAGATCGATCATCCCCAACTTGGAAAAGTCTTGATCGACAGGGATCTCACCAAGCTCAGCGGGCGGGTCCCACCAACCTGGCTTCTGGAAGAATTGTGCCACAGGAACATGGCCTTCTGTCTCCTGCACGCCGAGGAAATGCCTTTGCCTGTAATCAAAAAAGTCACCACAGAAAAGATCAAAGGTGATCTCTATCGGCTGAACGTGACTCTGTACAATGAGAAGCTCATGCCGACCATGTCCGCGGCTGCTGTCAGCAACAAAGTCCAGCGTCCTGATGTCCTGTCCATATCCGGAAAAGTCAAGGTCCTGGCCGTCGGCAAAACCCAGAGCATGGGAATGCCGTCCGGGATCCCTGCTCGTTACCGGAGATTCTTCCGCATGCGCCGGGGCAGTGGTGATTTGACCATGATCGATCAGAAAGATCTAAAAAACCTCAAACTGACGACTGGAATACCTGGAAAAACTGAAGTGGAAGTCCATTACCTTGTAGAAGGAAATGGAAAAATCACATTAAAGCTTGACTGTGTCAAGGGTGGAAAACACACCAAGTCGGTCAATCTGAAATAATTAGTAAGATTAAAAGGGTTCAAGGATTCAAGGATTCCTCGAACCCTTTTTTTCAACGTATCGGCATTTTTTATAAATAAATCAGGCCAAGAAACTGGCGGAGAGGGTGGGATTCGAACCCACGGTACCGCATTTTTACGGCACAATCGCTTAGCAGGCGACCCTGATCAACCACTCCAGCACCTCTCCGCACCAAGTGATGTGCCTCCTATTTTAGCACTTTTTCAAAAGGATTCAAATGAAAAGAAGATTTCGCCTTGAATCCATTTTTTGGCTTGATACTCTCTGTAAGAATAACATATAATTTCAAAGTTCTTTTTATGATACAGCCTTATACTTACCCCTATGGAACAAATTATCAATTATACCGATATCGGATTAATAGCCGGCCTGGAGGTTCACCAGCAGCTGCTTACCCAGCGCAAGCTGTTCTGCCACTGCCCGTCAGGAATCTATACAAAGGATCATGATGGCACTTTACTGCGACATATGCGGCCGACCCTTTCTGAACTTGGAGAGTACGATGGCACCGCACTCATGGAGTTCAAATCAAAAAAGAACATTATTTACCTGCTGCACAAAGACAATGTCTGTACCTATGAGATGGACGACACCCCACCATTTCTGATGAACCAGAAGGCGCTGGATGTGGCTATTGAACAGTGCCTTATGCTCGGATGCGATATAATCGACGAGGTGCACGTAGCACGCAAACAATATCTTGATGGTTCGATCCCAACCGGCTTTCAGCGGACTGCAATTGTTGGCGTCAACGGCCGGCTTCCTTTTCTCGGACGCAAGCTGTCCATTACACAGGTAAGTATAGAAGAAGACAGCTGCCGCGAAGTATCGGACAAAGGACACCTTATTGTCTGGCGAACCGACCGCCTGGGTATACCTCTGATCGAAACCGTAACCGGGCCGGATCTGCGCACACCAGACGAGGTGGTTGAGGCTATTTTGCTTATCGGGCGTGTCTGCCGCACCACTGGCCATGTCCGGGTGGGGCTGGGCGCCAGCCGTCAGGACATAAACGTCTCAGTACGCGGTGGACGACGAGTTGAGATCAAAGGAGTTCCCCAAGCCTGGTGGGCACGAAAATTGGTCCACAAAGAGGCAATAAGACAAGTAAACTTGCTCAGACTGCGTGATGAACTTCATAAACGCGGATTCAGGACAGCAGACGATCTGGTCACAAAACACACCGATGTAACGTCTTTATTCAAAGCATCTCAGTTAGCATTTTTCCGCCCTGAGAACTGGGATCGCTATATAGCAGAGGAGAAGCGACGGCCTGGCATAGAACTGGGCGAGGGACCGTTTTGTGTACGTGCAGTCAAACTTACAGGCCTTATAAATACTCTTAACTGGCCAACCCAGCCTGATTACAGCTTTGCTTATGAATTGGCCGGCCGCGTCCGGGTCATCGCCGGGCTCGACCAACAGCCGATCTTGATCCACAATGAAAATTGGCCCAATTACGAGGGGTCACAACGTGAGCTGCTTAGCGTAAAAGAAAAAACTGGCTGCAGCTCTAACGACTCTGTAGTAATAATCTGGGGTCCGCTTAATGATACACTGACTGCGGCCGAAGAAATAAGAATCCGGTACGTAGATGCGGTCAATGGTGTGCCTAATGAGACTCGCCAGCCATTCGTCGACGGGAGTACTGATTTCGAACGTATCCTGCCTGGACCTGATCGCATGTATCCTGACACTGACAGCCCGCCAATCTCTATTACACGCCAGCGGGTAAATCAGCTTAAGGCTGAACTTCCTCCACCGCCATGGGAACGGGAGGAACGCTATATCGCTGCAAGCGTGCCGCGGAACACCATCCACTTCCTCATCCGCAGGGGGAATGCTGTGATCGTTGATAAAGTAGTGGATATGTGCGGAGCAGATATCCGTCAGGCCTGCTTCTTTTTTGGCGAGTGGTTAAAAGGCATGCGCCGCGATGGCGTGGCCGTAGACACAATCTCCGCCGAAAGATGGTGTGATTTTTTCAAGCTTATAGCCAAACGACCTGTATTATGGGAGGCCCGTAAACAGCTTGTATCACTCATCGCTGATGCGCCAGAAAAAACGATCGAGCATATAGTCAAGGAAACAGGGCTGGAAACAGAACCATCCGGGTGGGAAAAATTAGTAAATAAAATAGTTGAGAACAGCCAAATGAATCCCAATAATCGCTCATATGAAAAGCAATTTCGATTCTACATGGGCCAAATTATGCCAGAACTACGCGGCAGAGTACCTGCCAGCAGTATAATCGCTGTTCTTAAGGAAAATCTGCACAAGAGAATAACATGAAATCTACAAACGATAAACTGAAAGGATACACAGGCTTGGCACGCAAAAAACTCATTGATTGGGGGGTGCGTGTCT
>CBDVEQ010000123.1:0-8369 GCA_965373045.1 uncultured bacterium
CCGTCATTCTCTATTGGGCCGGAATAGTCGGGATCGGCGAATTTTTCGAGAACGTCCTCCGGAGCTACAAACGGGACATGGACATGGAATGTGTGCAGGAACAAAAAAAAGTTCCGGCAGTAATTTGTATCCAGCCAGCCTTTGGTTCTTCTTTCGAGTTCTTCCAGGGAATAGGCTCGATCATCATACTGTTCAAAACCATTCAAAACGCCATAATCCGATGACATGAAGCCGCCACCTGTCAAAGCGGCTGTGAGAAAGCCCTTCTCTTTGAGTAAAGACGCCAAGGTCTGTACTGAGGGATCAAGGGGAATTTCAAAGACACCTGGGTATAGTGAAGTCATCAGTGCCGCATGAGCGGGAGGTGTGAAAGGAAAAGGAGTGAAGGCATTTTCGAACTTGATCCCGTTGTTTGCAAGGAAATCGATATGTGGCGAAAGGTTCCGGCGATTCCCGTAGCACCCAAGACTATCCGCTTTTAGATTATCCAGTGAGATGAGAACGATATTTTTGATATGCGGAGGTTTCTCCAGGGATGAGGATATGAAGAGAACGAGAAGAATCGAAAGAAAAAATGTGAGTGAGATGATGATAAAAATTTGGATCGTTCTTTTTTTCATTTTCGCATCAACATGATAATATTTTGGACTCTTTAGAACAATATTTTTTTTATTCCTGTACCACCTGTTCGATCACAATCGCATCGGCAACGACCTCGCAAACGGTTTTGATTTCGATACCCAGTTTATAGTGTTTATTAAGCTCCATGATCTGGTCGATGCAGTTGTGGCACGGAGTGACCACAACTTGAGCTCCTGTCTCTTTGATCTGGTCGGCTTTGAGTTTTCCGATCTTGATCCGGCGTTCTGTGAACATAGTCATGGCCAGCTGTCCGCCTCCGCCTCCGCAGCAGTAATTCTTTTCCCGATTGGGATACATCTCTACAAAATTTTCCACGGCATGGTTGAGAATAAACCTCTGCTCCTCAACGATGCCTCCCAAGCGCACAAGGTTGCATGGGTCATGCAGTGTGTACACTTTTTTATTCCGTGAGGGATCGAGTTTGATCTTCCCCTCTTTAATATAATCTGCCACGACCTCCAGGATGCTTTTCACCTCAAATCCATATTTTTTACTCAGCCACTCAGGTGCTTCCCATCGGTTGGAGTTAAATCCGTGGCCGCATTCAGCCAGGATCAACTGCTCGCATCCAAGATTTTTCAAGGCCTGGACAAGGCGGCCGGACATAAGTCCGGCTGCGCTATCATCCCCGCTGTATAAACCGTAGTTCGTAACGTCAAAGTTGCTGCTGGAGAAAGTCCAGTTTTCGCCGGCCGCGTAGAAGATCTTTCCGACAGCAGAGATTGACAAGGGAAAAAACATCGCCTCCCGGGGATTGATTGTGTACATGAGCCGGGTGCCCTTTTTATCGATCGGAAGCATGGATACAGGGTCGCCCATATCCTGCTGTAATTCTTCTTCCAACCATTCCACTGTTTCCAGCCAGTCTTCTTTGGAAATTCCCATATTGTTCCCTGTTTCAACAGCTGTATTTACTGTGGACTGGAGCCCGGGTGGAACAAGCCCAACCGAAGCTAAAGCGGACCGGGCCGCCCTGATCAAATAGAAAATGTTGATGCCCATTGTGCAGTTTATGGAGCAGCGTCCGCACAGGGTGCAGCGGCCGAAGAGCGAATCCATCCATTCCCGGATGACCTTCTCATTCAGATCTTCTGCCTTGTTCAGGCCAGGGACCTTTTTTCCTAAAAAAGTAAAATATTTCTTAAAGACCTTGGAGACCAGATTGAGTTTGTAGGCAGGGATGGACTCTGGGTCATTGTAGGTGAGATAATATTGACAGGAGTCTGCACACAGTCCGCAGTGCACGCATGTATTGAGATAAGCGGCATAATCAAAATGGATCTTTTCCTTAAGAGTCTCAAGGATCCTCTGGTAGTCTTTTTCGGCCAGATCCTTGATCTTTTGATCATAGGGATTCTTGCTGGAAGTGGTTTCGTTCATGGTCATCCTTTAAAAGAGCTCTGGTTTTGAGGGAAAACCCTGCGCCGGCCAAAATAAGAGCCGAAGAGGATCCTGCTGTAAAAAAAGAAAAAGCAGTGCCGGATCTTTCCTATAGGAATATACAAAAGTACAATTATCGTCCAAATAAACAGGACAGGCAGAATGGCTTCGGCGAATGTTTGAAAAAGGGCCAGGAGGATCAATCCATCGACCAACAGGTTGGAAATAAAATCATCAGGGCAGCTGATGCTTTTCATATGCGGCTTGAGAAGCCTTTTGAAAAGAAGGCCGGTTCCACAGATCGATCCCGCGGCCATAAAAACTTGCAGTCCATGAATCGCCCACAAAGGCAGGGTGATAGACAGCGACAGCAGGAGAATATGGAAAAAAGCTGCAAATATTCCGGTGTGATAGAGCATACCGGCTGTGTATGTCGGAAGATGTTTTGCAGCGCTCTCCTTTTCCCATGGCATCATGCCTTTGCCCATAGCATAGACAATGCCCTTTTTACTGTCTCCCTGTTTTTGCGAATAGAGAGGCAGTTTACCAAAGGAAAAAGTTCTTAAGACCTGTATGGTCAAGGCTGCAAAAGAAAAGAGGGAAAAAAGCAAGACTCCATATTTTAACAGTAAGATCATGGATTCTGACATGCCGTCTCCTTCTGGGGGCTGGAAATAATAAGCGCCATTATAGCATATTTTAGGAGGATAAGGATTCAAGGGAGGCTAACGCCAGCGAGAAAAGGTGAAAGCGAGAAAAGCCAGACGTCGTTCCCGCGGAAGCGGGAAACCAGGATAAGATAAGAGCCCAAAGGTGAAAGGCCAAAGGCCAATGCAAAAGAGGCCCAAAGCCCAATGCAGCTGAGCCCAAAGTCATTTAATTTACGTCATTCCCGTGTAAAAGGGAATCCAGTATAAATTTTATTCTGGATTCCCACTTTCGTGGGAATGACGAGATAACGAGACAAACGAGACAACTTGTGAATAATTCAGGTTAGCTATTAACATCCATATAAGAAAGCTCTATACTAAAATAATATCCCCCGAATATAGGAGGTGATTTCGTGACGAGCTTAGATTTAAAGTCTGAATCCTCATGTACATGGGATCTGTTATCTCTGGGAGAGATTATGCTCCGTTTTGATCCTGGTGAGGGGAGAATCCATACGACACGTTCATTTCGTGTGTGGGAAGGCGGTGGAGAGTACAATGTCGCCCGCGGGCTGCGGCGGTGCTTTGGAATGCGTACAGCAGTAGTTACGGCTCTTGCCGAAAATCCGGTTGGACGTCTTGTTGAAGATTTTATCCTTCAGGGAGGCGTGGATGTTTCCATGATAAAGTGGGTGAATTATGATGGGATCGGTAGATCCGTCCGGAATGGGATATATTTTATCGAGCGCGGTTATGGTATTCGAGGTGCGTTGGGATGTTCTGATCGTGGGAACACGGCTGTGTCCCAATTAAAAAAAGGAGACATCGACTGGGAGAGGATTTTTGGAGAAAAGGGGGTCCGGTGGTTTCATACAGGGGGTATCTTTGCAGGACTGTCCTCAACAACACCTGAGGTCATCATTGAAGCCATGACAGCAGCTAAAAAATACGGAACCGTTATCTCATATGATCTGAATTACAGGCCGTCTCTTTGGAAGGCCTTTGGCGGGAAGGAGAAGGCGCGAGAAGTCAACAAAGAGATCGCAAAATACGTGGATGTCATGATCGGCAATGAAGAGGATTTTACTACGTGTCTCGGTTTTAAGGTCGAGGGTGTTGATAAAAAACTTTCTAAATTGGATGTGTTGTATTTCAAGAAAATGATCGAGAAAGCCGTGTCAAACTATCCCAATTTTAAGGCGACAGCGACAACTCTCAGGGGTGTTAAAACGGCGACTGTAAACGATTGGGGCGCTGTATGCTGGGTGGATGGCAATTTTTATGAAGCCGCGCATCGTCCGAACCTGGAAATTCTTGACAGAGTAGGTGGCGGCGACAGTTTTGCCTCGGGATTCATATACGGTATGATGGTCTTGAAAGATCCCCAAAAAGCTGTTGAGTATGGGGCAGCCCATGGTGCTCTTGCGATGACTACGCCGGGCGATACTACAATGGCCACCCTGAATGATGTGGAAAAAATTGTTGGTGGGGGCGGAGCACGCGTAGAAAGATAGTAATCAAGAAAAGGATCAAAAGACCATGAGAAGATTGTTTGTAATATTATTATTCCTAATCATCGGGTTAACATATGGTTTTACTCAAAATGCCGATGATGTGATATCTGTAAAACTGTTCAGCTCTGAAGATAAGCTTGAGCCGGGCAAAAACAATCCCGTCTCCATCGAGATCAAGATCGAGAAGCCTTTTCACATCAACTCGCAGCAGCCGACCGAGAATTATCTGATCCCTGTTACAATCAGTTTTAGTGGAAAGGAAGGACTGGTATTCAGTGGGACTGAGTTCCCTGAATCCGAAATCAAACTTCTGGGTTTTTCCGATACTCCTCTGTCTATCTATGAAGGAACTTTTGTGGTTAAAACTTTAGTGAAACTTCCGGCATCGTTTGAAGGAAGCGAGGTGATGATCAGCGGAACGATCGGATATCAAGCATGTGATGATAACTCCTGTCTGGCTCCGGCTGAGCTGGAATTCAATAAGTCGTTTAAGGTTGCGGATGCCTCTGGAGAGACTACTCTGAGCAATGCGATCAACCAGCCTGAAGAAGGCGAGTTTGTACAAACCGTGGGTGAGAAGGGATTATTTATAACATTCTTCCTTATTTTTCTTGGAGGATTAGCATTAAATCTGACACCCTGTGTCTATCCCATTATTCCCATTACGGTCGGTTACTTCGGCGGTCAGGCGGAAGGCCGCAAAGGCGGAATAATTGCCCATGCCATATTATATGTCCTAGGAATGGCGGTAACATACTCTGCTCTTGGAGTGATCGCTGCCATGACAGGAAGCCTGTTCGGTGCGGCTCTGCAGAATCCGATCATGCTTATTGCTATCGCTTTGGTGATGATCGCACTAGCGCTGAGTATGTTTGATCTTTACGAATTCCGTCTTCCGTCTTTTTTAACAAATCTGGCAGGCGGTTCCAAAAAGGGATATCTGGGCACCATCTTTATGGGCTTAACAGTCGGCCTGGTAGCAGCTCCGTGCATTGGTCCCTTTATCCTGGGCTTGCTGACCTATGTTGGGGAAAAAGGGGATGTATTCCTGGGCTTTCTGATGTTTTTTGTGTTGGCTCTGGGCCTGGGGATCCCTTTTGTTTTTCTGGCTGTTTTTTCCGGAAGCATAAACAAACTTCCCAGGTCCGGATCCTGGATGGTCTGGGTCAGGACGATCTTTGGATTCATCCTGGTTGCCATGGCGATATACTTCTTAAAACCGCTGTTTCCAAACAGTCTTGTCTATCATCTGGCTCTTGCCTTGAACCTTTTCATCGGCGGGATCTATATGGCCTGGGTCGAACCGACCAGGTTGGACAACAAGATGTTCCCTCTGATCAGGAATATCATTGGCATTATATTCTTTGTTGCGGCTCTGGTTTTTACTGTAAGTGGAATTCAGTCATATGTAGATGATCGTCTGTATGAGGCAAGTCTGGGGTCAGGTTCACTCGCGCGGAACGAGATGATCCAGTGGGCGGCTTATTCGGAAGAAAATATCCAGAAAGCGCAGGAGCAGTCAAAACCTGTTTTTTTGGATTTTCATGCTGATTGGTGTATTCCCTGCAGGGAACTGGACAAATTCACATTCACCGATGAGAAAATCGTGAACATGTCAGAAAAATTTGTTATGCTGAAAGTGGACCTGACAAAAACTGATAATCAGGTTTATGAAAAGTTGAGGAGAAAATATAAGATCAGGGGTGTTCCGACACTGGTTCTTTTAAAGCCTGATGGGAATGAAGTCAAGGATGCGCGTGTGGTCGGGTTTATAAAGGCCCAGAGACTCCTTGAAAAAATGGATAAAGTATTAAAGGGCGGCTAATGCCTGCGAGAAATGCGAGAAATGGTGAAAGCGAGAAAAGCCAGAAAGAAAGGGTTCGAGGATTCGAGGGGTCAAGGATTCGAGTGATAAAGAATAAGAGACCAAGGGCCAAAGGCCAAAGTAAGAAAAAGAGTTTATTGGGATCTTTGAGTTCGTTGTGTTCTTTGGGTTATTTTAATAAAATTTTTAACTCAACAAACTCAAGAAACTCCATGAACTCAAAGATCTGTATTCCCGTTTGCACGGAAATGATTAGACAAACGGGAGAAAGGAGTGCGGGATGAAGAGAAAAATTAAAAAACAAATAAAAGAAGATCTGCTTGCTAATACAGTTACAAAGATCATTGATTTTTCAAAATATCGCAAAAAAGAGATTTTGTTGGCAGTTGCAGCGATCCTTGTTCTGATTGTCGCTGTAATCGGGGTCCGGTTGATCAAGGCCAGCAGTAATACCAGAGAAAATCGTATCCTGTCGCATATCCTCAACCTGAGTGAGGAATTGAAAGACCATCCTGAGAAACTTCAGGAATTGGAAAAATTGGCCGGTAGTGGTAAATTTTCCAGGATGGCTCATATCCAACTGGCGTCCTATTGGATCGAGAGGCAGGAATTTGAAAAAGCAGAAGCAGAACTGGGAAAGATCCCGGCAAGGACAAGGGATACCATTTATTATCAGTCCAGGGATATGCTGGCGCAGGTGTTTTTTTATCAGAAAAAATATGAGAAAGCATTAGCGATCTATGATGAGTTAGAAAAAACTCCTGGGGATTATTCCATGGATGTGATCTATTTTCATAAAGCAGAAGTTCTGGAAAGAAAAGGAGAAATCGAAAAAGCACTGGAACTCTTTAAAAAAATTCAGGATGAATATTCCCAGACATATTTCGGGTATGAAGCTTCCCAGAAGGTTCAGAAACTCGAAGAAAAAAAATAATCACTCTATTGTATTATTGATTGGAACGGATATAATATAACCTATTTTTTATCTTACAGGAGGAAACTATGGCTTATTTAATCAATGAAGAATGTATCAATTGTGGTGCCTGCGAACCTGAATGTCCTTCTTCCGCCATTACTGAAGGGGATGATATCTATGTGATCGATCATGAAAAGTGCGTTGAGTGTGAAGGATATTTTGATGAACCCCAATGCGTTTCCGTATGCCCTGTTGACGCTTGTGTTCCTGATCCTGATCATCCTAAGTCCTGATGCAGAGGAATTAACGTATTATTAGTTTAAGCAGTTTTCAAATTAATCGTTAAAAGAAAGGAGTGATTTTGGTCGCTCCTTTTTTTTTAAGATAACTTACGAGAGGTACAATGGACATAGATCAATACGTTCCTGTAGAAAAAAGACGTCCGTCGTTTTTTGCAAAAGACCGAACCTGGTTGAATGTAGTTCTTTTTGTGGTAACTCTTGTTTCCTGTTTTTTTTGGGGGATCAATCTAAGCTTGAATTATAAATATGCTGAGATCTTAACACAAAACGGGGAGTTCTCTCTTACTAGAAGTATTGTGCTGGACCCAGAGATTTTGTTGTTGAGCTTGTTATATGCAGTTGTGTTAATCGTTATCATTCTTGGTCACGAAATGGGTCATTACCTGACATGCGTCCGTTACAAAGTCAATGCCACGCTGCCTTTTTTTATCCCGGCCCCAACAATTATTGGAACAATGGGCGCTTTTATCAAGATCAGATCACCCATCACAAGGAAGCATCAGCTTTTTGATATTGGTATTTCCGGCCCTTTGGTCAGTTTTGTTCTGGGAGCTCCTGCTCTGGCTGTGGGCCTCTATTTTTCAAAAACCGTTCCTGCTGTGCCCTCCGAGGGCAGCATCATATTCGGAGAGCCGTTATTTCTGAAGATGATCGTAAGCCTGCTGCTAAGAAATATTCCTCAGAATTTTAATATCGTGCTTCATCCGGTTGCTTTTGCAGGATGGGTCGGTATTCTGATAACAGCTATGAATCTTTTTCCTATTGGGCAACTCGACGGAGGTCATATTTTTTATGCGATCCTCGGAGAGAGATCCAGAGACTACGGCAGGATATTTCTCATGGTTTTTGTTGTTATGGGCGTGTTTTTTTGGGTCGGATGGTTTATCTGGGCCTTGCTCATCTCGGTAATGGGATTAAAGCATCCACGCTTGTTCGATGATGATGTCAATCTATCTAAAGGGAGGCAGTTTCTTGGGGGAGTGATCCTTGTGATTTTCGTCCTTTCTTTTATTCCTGATCCTGTAAAGGGCTTCAGTTTGATCGACATCTTAAATGGGGGAAGCTTCAGCAATTATTAGGAATTTTAAAAATGAAAGAAAAATTTGAAAATTTTCAAAAGGAATTTAAAAGCCTGAAAAA
>CBDVEQ010000124.1:0-8319 GCA_965373045.1 uncultured bacterium
GGATGGAACAGTCAGCGCCAATAAGAACTCCATAAAGATCATCGGTGATGCAACTGATATGTATGCCCAGGGTTACTTTCAATATGATTCCAAAAAATCCGGAGGGGTGACAATTTCCCACCTGAGGTTTGGGAAGGAAAAGATCCAGTCCCAGTATCTTTTGAATACAGTAGATTTTGTGGCTCTGCATAAAGATGCCTATATCGGACGGTATGATATTCTCGGTGGTATACGTGAAGGCGGAACTTTTCTGTTGAACTCAAACTGGAAGGTGGATGAGATCTTTGAAAATCTGACAGAAGATATGCAGAAGACGATCATAGAAAAAAAAATCAAATTTTACAATATCAACGCGTTGAAAATCTCTCAAGAAGTGGGACTGGGAGAACGTATCAGCACGGTTATGCAGGCGGCATTCTTTAGGATCTCAGGAGTTCTCCCAGAGGAACAGGCTCTGAAACTTATCAAGGATGCTATTAAAAAAACATTTATCATAAAAGGGGAAAATATCGTCAAGATGAACTGGGATGCTGTGGATCGAGCCGCTGCCGCACTGGAAGAGGTTCCTATTCCTGAAAACATAACCAAGGCAGCTCCAGATATCCTGCTGGTGCCGGAAGAAGCAGATGACTATTGTCAATCCGTGGTCAAGCCGATAATGCAGTTTAAAGGCGATGACATTCCTGTCTCCAAGATGCCGTATGATGGGCGTATCCCAACCGGGATCTCCAAGCTGGAAAAACGTGGTGTTGCCCCTGAAACTCCCAATTGGATTTCTGATAACTGTATTCAGTGCAACCAGTGTGTCATGGTATGTCCGCATGCTGCCATACGAGCCAAGCAGATAGCCCCTGAAGATTTAAAAGAGGCCCCTAAAGACTTTGTTACTATAAAATCAAATACAAAAAATGACCGCAATCTAAAATTCCGCATTCAGGTGTATATAGAGGATTGTGTAGGATGTGCCAATTGTTTTAACACCTGTCCTTCCAAGGTCAAAGCTTTAGAGATGACACCCATCAGGGAAGCCAGAAAAACAAACAAGCGGGAAAATGAGATATTTTTTGAATCTCTTCCAAACAATGTTCTGGACGGCGTCCGCCCGGGATCCATCAAAGGAAGCCAGTTCCTCATGCCTTATCTTGAATTCAGCGGTGCCTGTCAGGGGTGCGGAGAAACTCCATATGTGAAACTGGCCACCCAGTTTTTCGGGGATCGCATGATTATCGCCAATGCCACAGGATGTTCATCTATCTGGGCAGGGACTTTTCCCAATATCCCGTATTGCAAGAATACAAACGGTCAAGGTCCAACATGGGCAAATTCTCTTTTTGAAGACAATGCAGAATACGGGTTTGGAATGAGGCTTGCTGTTGACGCCAACCGGAGACAACTTCTTTTTAATGTGAAAAAACTCCTGGAAATGGGGACTACGCTGGATCTGAAGGCGGCTCTAGAAAAAAGTTTAGAGCTTTGGACCGAAACCACAGAAGAAGCGAAAAATGCTGCAAGAATGGTTAGAAAATTATTGCCTGCTGCGGTGAACAAAGCAAATAATAATACTCAGCCTGTTATTGCAAAGATCGTGGAGTTGAAGAATTATTTTGTGGATAAAAGCGTCTGGTGCATCGGGGGAGACGGATGGGCCTATGACATCGGATACGGAGGACTGGATCATGTCCTGGCATCAGGGAAAAATGTCAATGTCCTTGTGCTGGACACCGAAGTCTATTCAAATACCGGAGGCCAGGCCTCAAAAGCCACTCCGACCGGATCCGTGGCAAAATTTGCCGCTTCAGGAAAAAAGACAAAAAAGAAGGATCTTGGCCGTATGGCTATGACATATGGTTATGTATATGTAGCCTCAATAGCTATGGGCGCGAATATGAATCAAACGATTAAAGTTTTTCTAGAAGCAGAGGCCTATAACGGGCCGTCATTGATCATAGCCTATTCTCCGTGTATTAATCACGGTTTTGACATGAGACAAACCCAGGCAGAAGAAAAACTTGCGGTGGATACCGGATACTGGATCCTATATCGCTATAATCCTGAATTGGCCAAAGAAGGAAAGAATCCTTTTGTTATGGATTCAAGAGAGCCCAAAATGGAGTACAAGGACTTCCTGCATAATGAGAACCGTTATCGAACACTCATACAGCAGTATCCCGAGGAAGCAAAAAGATTGTTCAAGCAGGCTGAAGTTGAGGCCAGACAGCGCTACGAGAGTTATAGAAAACTTGCAGAATAGGTAGCTTTAATTATTTCTTTTTCTTTGGTTGCGGAGTCAATTTGTCATACTCCACAAGCGCTTTGCGCCACCATTCCGGGTAAATGATCTTTTCTGTCTTTCTCTTGACTTTATTATAGATCCAGAGATTGCTGTATTTAACGAGGATAGCATCTCCAAGCTCCCACCATGCATTGATAACCTGATTTGCATTGTTCAAGCAGTAGTCGGTCAGAAAAGCTCTGGCCTGTTCAGGATTCTGTTTATGAATCTCAAGGGCCAGTTTGTCGATGACAGGGGTTTTTGTTAGAGCGGGATCCTCCCACTTCTCCAGCGCTTTATTTACGTCCTGTATGGCAAGGGAATAAGCGACCTGGACATGGAAATCCACATACCCAAAAGCCCAGCGTGCTGATTTTCTGTCGAATTCCCAATGATCCCCGATCTTAAAGGACTGGGGGATGTCTGTGATTCCATTGTAAAGGGGCATATAGCAAGACGTATCCTGCGCGCCGAAAGAGAGCCAGATAATTCCACCGAGGGGATCCGGCAGCCAGTCTCGACTCTGGGTGACGGTCGTGTATTCAGCACGATTGACGCTGATGGTTCTGGCAGTATTATAAGTATCGCCTTTGTATTTAAATGGACGAGGCATGTAGTTGGGATTAGCGAACGGTCCTCCCTGGAGACCTTTGACCGGATCAAATGGACTTCCCTGGTATTTGTCCCGTAGAATATTCATAACATCTTTGACAGACAATTTTTTATCGGGTTTGACTGAAAAGGGAAAGTCCATGTTTGGAGTATCGGGGCTGAATTTTTTTGAAGGCACGACAAGATCATAAAAGCGCCACATACGTGCTCTGGATCCGTTGGAACTGGCGGCGCTGGCTTCACTGGGGGAATAGGCCTTTTTCCAGTTAAAGGGTTCTCCGCTTTTAGGGTCCCAAAAGTCTTTTTCTTCTGCGTAAGAGATAACATTGGGAGATGTCATAAAATAATCTGAATTGTTAAGGTCGATCTCACCGATCCTGGATGCATTTGGGCAAACACTGACGTGATCATCAGGAACTCTTTGTGCACACCAGACAGCCCCTGGTTTTCCGCTTTTTGAAGTCCATAAGGGACCGACAGGCATTACCTCAAAGATCCATATTTCTTTTGTATCGGCAACAGCCAGCATCTCTCCGTTGTCATGAAAGCCATATCCGTATTTTTCGGCCATGGTTCCCATGGTTTTAATAGCCTCTCTGGCGGTTTTACATCTTTCCATAGCGATCATAGTAAGAGCGGTTATATCAAAGGTTGCGGAAGGAGTAGGATTATTCATTTTTTTCCGGTTTCCAACAGTTGATTCACCGATAGCAAGCTGATGTTCGTTCATGTAACCGAACATTCCATGCATGTATTCATAAGTAATGGGTGGTTGGGGAATTTCAACTCCGGTGAAGTCGTCTTTGAAATGTTTATCCCACTTAAGTCCTTCAGAGGGAGGCCAGGTTTTGTACTGAGAGATGTGGTATATTTTCCTTAATGCCCCCTTTGGATGTTTCATAGAAGGAACATGACGCCATGTCCAATCGCAGAAACTGCAGTCGCAGGTATGTGTGGTGATGACAGATCCATCAGTAGACGCATCCTTTCCTACAAGGACTACTGTACATCCGTCAGGTTCCGGGAAAGGATAATTTTCTGCGCAGCGCCCATTGTCTGCTTGTATAAAAATATATGCGCCTGCAATAAAAAAAACGATAATAAGAAAGCGGACAAGAATAAGGCTTTTTTTAAATGTCATTGATGACCTCCCAATCTGGAATTTAAATGCTTGTAAAACATGGATAATTCAGAATACTCAGCCAGTATAATTATGTCAACAAATCAAAGAGCTCAAAGATAGGAGTCCATTGAAGTCGTAGAAGTCTATAAGAGTTGTCGAAGCCAAAAAGAGTTTGTTGAGTTTATTGGGCTCGTTGTGTTCTTTGGGTTATTATAATAAAATTTAACTCAATGAACTCAAGAAACTCCATGAACTCAAAGAGCTGGATTCCCATTTACACGGGAATGACATAGAGGAGAAACAATGATTAAGAAACTAGACTCCAGAAAAGGCAACATTAACCGTAGGGATTTTTTAAAGCTGGGAGCAATTGCAGGAGTTGGAACGGCCTTTTCAAGTCTCAGGGCCCAGGAGAACGTAGAGCCTAGTAATCTGGCTAAGCCGCGTAACAGCGAATTCAAGGTTCCCCCTATAGATCCTGTCAGAATAGGGTTTGTTGGCGTGGGAGGCATGGGTTCTGCTCACATACGGAATCTTTTAAAAATAGAAGGTGCAGTGATCAAGGCCGTATGTGATATTGTCCCGGAAAAGGTAGCCCGGGTACAAAAATGGGTAGTAAAGGCAGGTTTTCCAAAACCGGCAGGATATTCACGGAATGAATTAGACTTTATCAGGATGTGTGAAAAAGAGGATATAGACCTGGTCTACACAGCAACTCCATGGAGATGGCATGTGCCTGTATGTATGGCGGCCATGAAAAACGGCAAACATGCTGCTACTGAAGTGCCGGCCGCCTATACAGTGGATGATTGCTGGGAATTGGTGGAAACAGCGGAAAAATACAATAAGCACTGTATTATGATGGAAAACTGCAATTACGGACGTACAGAGATGATCATTCTGAACATGGTGAGAAAAGGACTACTTGGAGAACTTCAGCATGCGGAATGCGGTTATCTGCACGATCTGAGAGCCCTGAAATATTCCTTCAGAGGGGAGGGGCTCTGGCGGACCTATCATTCCATCTACCGGGACGGAAACCTTTATCCGACCCATGGACTTGGACCTGTGATGCAGTGGATGAATGTCAACAGGGGGGACCAATTTGATTATATGGTGTCAATGAGCTGTACTTCCCGTGGATTAAAACTCTATGCAGAAGAGCATTTTGGCAAAGCTGATCCCCGCGCAAGACAGACCTACAAATGCGGAGATGTGAATGTCAGCCTGATCCGCACAAAATTGGGAAAGACCATCACACTGGTGCATGACTGCAATACACCAAGGCCTTACAGCAGGATCGATATGCTGCAGGGGACAAAAGGAATCGTCCGGGGTTATCCGGAGCGGAAGATCTATATAGAAGGGTTGAGCCCGGCACACCAGTGGGAATCCCTTGAAAATTATCAGAAGGCTTTTGATCATCCTTTATGGGTGATCAATGAGAATGCAGCTAAAGGGGCCGGCCATGGAGGGATGGATTATATCGAAGATTCCAGGCTGATCTACTGTATGAGAAAAGGATTTCCACTGGATACGGATGTTTACGATGCAGCGGCTGTCAGTGTTGTATCCGAACTGAGCGAACGTTCGGTTGCGAACAGAAGCCGCTCTGTGTATATTCCTGACTTTACCCGGGGGCTGTGGAAGGAGAACTCTCCTCTGGGTATTGTCACCGAATAATATCAGCCTGAAAAACCTCAATTACAGCCAACGCCGCATCCAGGATTTTATCCCGCCAGAGGCCTTTACTATGATCATGGGTTTCTGGCAATTTTTGGCGACCGAGTGCGAGATGGATTCCCGCGTTACCTGTTTAAGTATAGGATCCATTGTGGACCCCAAAATAACCAGGTCATGTTTTTCGGATTCGTTCAGAATCGCATCTCCAATATTGGATGCTTCTAATCGTTTGATGGTGATTCGTTCCCAGTTGATCTTAAAATGAGGATCTCCGTGCTCTTTGGATGCGCTGATATCGAAATTTCCATTCTTTTCATTGACAATAAAAGCAGTTATCTTGCTGTCATCTTTTTCTGCAAGAATACTCGCGATCTCAAGTGCAAAAAAGCTGTTCGGTCCACCTGCGATCGGGACAAGTATGTTTTTGAATTCTCTGTTTCCGCATTCTTTTAAGATTACAACATTACAATTCGCTCTTTCAATGATGTAGTCCACTGTGCTGCCAAGCATAAAAGCATGCCGGCGCGGCTTGCCATGCCAGCCCATAATGATCATGTCTGTCTTTTTTTCTCGGATCGCACTCAGTATCCCCCTGGCGATATTACGGCAATATCGAATAGTGGTTGTTATGGGAAATTTGATAATCAGGTAAAGCATGGCTTCAACAATGCCTTCCTTGCCCTCGATCATGTATTTTTCTGCTTCGGCCAGAGGCATCTGTTCAGGAACAGGGACCATGTGGAGAAGCTTAATCCTGGCATTTTTGGCCTCACTGATGAAATAGGTCGTTCGTATTAAGTCTAGAGCATTATTGGGATTAGCGACAGATACGATGATACGGTACTGATCCCCCTTTGGGGCGCTGTCTTCTTCGATGACCAGGACCTCTTCTTCAGTGGCGATCGCGTGTTTACGGGAATAGAGAAAATATATCAATATTCCGCTCAAAATCCACAGCGGGGCAACGATCCAGGCAATAATACTCATGTTCACAAGGAAGACTGCCAGGATTCCCTGACATAAAATGGCGATTATAGGTGGCCAGGGAAAAAAAGGCATGATAAACCCATATTTTAATTCATCACCCATATTGACACGGATCTTGATTACACTGACATTGACAAGAAAAAAGAGAAAAAGGAACATGATGCTTGCACTGGACGCGACATCTATAGTTGGAAGGAATAAAGCCACAATGATACAAATTACGCCTGTACCCAGCAAAGCGACCCAGGGAGTTTTTCGGATAGGGGAGATGCGTGAAAAAAATTTGGGCAGCATCCGGTCCCGGCCAAGCGCATAAGAGGCTCTTGTGGCGGAAAAGATAGTAGCATTCAGTGCGGAAATAGAAGCAAAGATAACAGCCAGAGTTAAGAAGAAATTCCCATAAGGCATAAGCCGGGATACAGCTTCCCCAAATCCTCTTTCTTTAAAACTTCCGATCCATTCCCAGACAGGTCCTTCCACACCGGTTGAACCAGATTTGACCGCAACGATCGAAGCAAAGGCCACAGCCACGTAAGTAAAAGTGGCAATAACGACAGAATAGATCATGGCTTTTGGCAGATTACGTTTCGGATCAATCGTTTCATCACCGGCCTGAGCGATCACCTCGTATCCTTCAAATGCAACATAAGTAAAACCCATTGTGACAAGGAGTTTTGTCCAGCCGTGAGGCAAAAAAGGATCAATATTCTGTAATCGAGACGGATCTGTAATAGTAACGATCACACCGACTAGGCCGATAAAAATGAGGAACAGTGTTTGACCCAAAGTAAAAAATGCTCCGATTTTGCCTGTTTCAGAGGCGCCGCGGTAATTGATGTACAGAAAAAAAGAAGCAATAAGAAGGGCTACGATCTTCTCGGTGAAATAGGTGGAGAGGGGAAGCCAATCAAGCAGTTTTAATCCCTGAAAATACCGCACAGTATAGATGGCAAATGTTACAGCATAAAGACTTCCAGCAACACTGGAAGCAAACCATTCCATCCATCCTGCGATAAAACTAGGTCCCCTGCCAAATGCAAGGCGGGCGAAATTGTAGGCTCCTCCCGCTCTGGGGATTGCGGAACTAAGCTCTGCATAGGACATGGCCGTAAAAATGGCAATAACACCGTTAAACCCAAATGTGAGCAGCACTCCA
This sequence comes from uncultured bacterium, assembly GCA_965373045.1. Lineage (GTDB taxonomy): Bacteria > Acidobacteriota > Aminicenantia > Aminicenantales > Aminicenantaceae > DAOVDI01. Next base: position 7,834 of record CBDVEQ010000124.1, read on the forward strand.
CCCGGGCCTGCCATATGAATGGTATTACCTATCCCCAGGAATACACCTGCGCCGATCATCATTCCCAGGCCCATCATAGTAATATGGAAAAGGGATAATTCACGTGACAGTTCGGAGGAGATTTGCTGGTCAGTGTTTTTCATGAAGTTTCTTCAATATCTCTCTGGCGGAATTGAGTTTATTCTTATTAATAAATCTGATAATCCGGCGGCTCCAGAAAAGAACAAACAATAAAACTCCCAGAGCCAGGAAAAGAAGTGAGGTGCCGATCAAAGCATCTGTATTCATAGTTTCAGTTTTTTCCTAGGTGATTCGAATATATGTATTTCGCATTTTCAAGAGTATAGTAATAATCATCCATAAAGTCTATACCTGGCTTATTCATGAAAATTGTCGACACTTTTACATCAATCAATCATAAATAAAAACTTATATGTATCGACACTTTTCACCCTATGGGCAAGCTGATCTGCTTTGTTGCAGCGC
>CBDVEQ010000125.1:0-8231 GCA_965373045.1 uncultured bacterium
AGAAAAATTCACTCGAAACTAAAGGAAAGAAAATTGATTTGATTAAATATTACACAGGAATAAAAGGGATACCAGGAAAACACCCTTCGCCGTGCAATGGCTGTGGTTCCCCTTTAAATGTTTTTGAGACATATGTAACTGCATTTTCTGCCTCGGTTCTCAATTCTCCAGGAGGCAGTTGTTGTACAGCTTGTTTGAGAATTTCCAGGCATTTCACCAGGTTTGGTGATACTTCTATTTTAAGCTTATCGTTCAAAATACTTTCTCCTTATTGAATCAATATAAATATTATAATTTTTATCGGCTAAGAAACATTTTTCATATTGGTATTTATTCTTTACCAAGGCTACTTTCTTACAGAATTGATCCAATACATCAAATCCATTCTCTATATCTCCAATCCCAAAATAGATGGATGACAATTGGTAATATTCGTCTGATATTCCGGTTGAAATATTTTCTAATTGTTTTATAAATGCCCGAGCCTTGGATGTATCTTTATTTTGAGCGGCAATCATCCCTAGGTAAAAAATGGAACTCACTTTTAAAATGAAGGGTTCTTTGAAAGTGCTAAAAAATGATTCACTTTTTTTCAAATCTCCAGCATAATAATACAACTCGCCAAGTCTAAAATCAGTCATTGTTGAAGGAGATATCTTTTTTATTATATCACAGATCTCAAGACCCTTTTCATATTCTTCATTAAGCATTAATAATTTAACATAATACAAATTATTTATTGAAAAAGGATTTTGCCAAAAGCTTTTTTCAGCGTATTTCAGAGCTTTCATGAAGTCAGATTCAATTCCCTTCTCTCCGTATTTTTGGAAATAGATATAGCTTGTTATAGCATTCAGATTTTGATTGTTGGGATAAAGGTTCAATCCCTCGCTTGCTATTTTATAAGCTTGATTTTTTGTTTCCGCATTGAAACTGAGATACTTCAGCAAGAACAGTTTTGATAAAGAACTAAAATAATCTGGTAAATCAGAGGTGAGAGATTGAGCTTTAACCAGTAAACCTTCAGCTTTATTAAGCCATCTGATATTGTTATCCCAGCCAAAATTAATAATATTTAAATAGCATCTGGACAAGCCGATATAAGCCTGAGCAAATTTTCCGTCTTTAACAATCGCTTTGTTGAATAACTCAATTGCGAGTTCATTACTTTCCTTTGTGCTTAAGCCGTGGCAATAATTTCCTTCATGATATAACTTCCACGGATCAGAATTATCAGCTCTAATATGCGTTAGAATGAAATTCCCTTTGAGGTAATTATCGAACGCCTCATTATTAGCTAGACCGGTTTGCCTAACCATGGGAGGCAAAATTTCTTCTACAGGGATATCCATTGTTTCACAGATCGAACTGAATATATCTCTTTTGAATTTGTTAATGTTGCTTAGACTTGTTCTTTTCTCTTTCACAAAGAGAACTTTTTTATCATGTACATTTTCAAGCGAAGCGTTAATTATTATTTCATTTCTTTCTCTTTTCAGACTCCCGGTTAATAAATAGTCAATATTAAAATCTATTGAGTTTGGCGAGGTCTTGTTAAAATACTCCAATTCAGAATGTGAGGATATTGGAATAGCTCTGATATTGCGCGACAAACCAAGGTAATTTATCAATTCTTTCGAAATTCCTTGAGCTAAATACGTATCATACTCAGAAGAATTAAGATTTTCGAAAGGGAGGATAGCTATGGATGAAATTTTGTTGTTGAATGTGTCTATCTTTTTTGAATCTAAATAGAGATAGAAAATTGCTATTGTTGAGATAAAAAATAATAAAGCTATCATGGATAATATTAGATTTTTTCTTGGTTTGCTGATGGTAGTATTCTTGGTTTTTTTCCTTATAAGCCATTTGTCAATCTCGTCCTTATACGCAAATACCTTGGAACGAGATGAGTTGCTATATCTATGAACTGGGAGACCCAATTGCTTTTCCCATCTGTTACATGTTCTTTGATCATAGTTGAGATACTTAGAGATATCCTTCCATGAATTCAGAATTTTGTTGTTAGTATCTTGCATACCCATTCGCTATAAATATATTATTATTAAAGTAAAGTCTTCTGTCAACGTCAATATTGAAGTCAAAGAAGGCAATATGCTGTGAACGGGACACGACGAAGCCACTGCGAAGAGATCGGCTCGTCCGAAGGGTAAAAAAGGCCGATGATTTTTTATTAACGATCTATGATATTCAGCACCCAACTTATCCCTGGCAAAATACTTTATTTAAAGCAATGACCATACAAAATAAATATGGGAATCGGCATTTTTTATAAATAAAGCAGTTTATAGGAGGGAGGCGACTGCCTGTTTAATAAAAACAAGCACATTCCCAGGAAAAATGCCCAATTGAAGAACTCCGTACAAACACAGGAATAAAACAAAGAAAAGAGCGGGATTTTCAGTATGAATAGCGATATTTCGAGAGGGTTCTTTCATGTACATAAAGATAATGATCCTCAAGTAATAATAAACTGAGACGAGGCTGGCAAGGACAGCGATAACGACCAGAGTGATAAGGCCTTCCCGAACAGCAGTAGAAAACACATAGAATTTTGCCAGGAAGCCACCTGTGGGAGGAAAACCAGCCAGGGAAAACAGGAAAATAGAGAACGTTGCCCCGATCCAGGGATATTTAAATCCGATCCCGGCATAGTCATCCAGTTCCAGGTATTCTTCATCCTTTTTGCTTAAAGCGATGACTGCGGAAAAAGCTCCGACATTCATAAAGATATAAACCATCAGATAAAACAGGAGGCCGGCATTATCCTGTGACAAAATAGCGACCAGAAGATATCCAGCATGAGCGATACTTGAATAAGCTAGGATTCTTTTTACATTTGTTTGGCGGAGAGCAATGAGGTTTCCGAAAACCATGGTAAGCACTGCAATAATCCAAAGTGCTGCGAATACAGCTTCTGTATTCACGGCCGCACGCCAGTAGAGCTGAAAGATGCGCATCAAGACAGCAAAGCCCACGACTTTAGGCCCAACAGAAAAGAAAGCCGTAACAGGAGTAGGAGAGCCTTGATAAACATCCGGTGTCCACATGTGAAAGGGGATAACAGCGATCTTGAATCCAAGCCCAATAATGATAAGGCCGATTCCGGCTACGGCCAGAAGACTGAGATTTGGATCTGCAAAGCTCTGAATAAAAACTGTTATATCGGTGCTCTGAGTAACGCCGTAAAGAAGAGCAAGTCCGAATATGATAAAAGCAGATGCAAAGCATCCCAAAAGGAAATACTTAGCCGCGGCTTCGGAAGATAGAGGGTCTCCTCGTTTCAGTCCTGCAAGAGCATAGCTGGAAACTGACAAGACCTCAAGCCCAAGAAAAATGATTAAAAAATCCGTAGAGGAAACCATGATAATCATTCCGGACAGGGCCAAGAGAAGCAGTGCATAGTATTCCCCGTGATTTGTATTTTGAAGAAAAATATACTTCATGGATATCAGGGTCACGAGGATAGTTGCGATGGCTAAAATAAGGATGAAAAAAAGGGCAAAATTGTCCAGCAGAAGTTTTCCGTTGAAATAGGAGGGGTTTTGATTCCAGAATCTTAAGCCTGCATAGATACTGCCCAGAAGAAATACGATGGATATATAAGCAAGATAATCTTTCTTTTCTTTTTTTAAGAAAACTTCAAGGATCAGAACAAGAAGTGCGGCGCCGACAATGATCAACAGGGGAATTAGTGTTGAAAAGGTGTTCATTGGAGTTCCTCTTCTTCTTCATCGTATATAACAGGCTTGTTCTGATTCGTTGCCTGAGCAAATATTGCCTCTCTTTTTTTTATCTGATTCAGAAGATGTTTCACAGAAGTATCTATTTTGTTTAAAAAGGTATTTGGGAAAATACCCATCCAGAATATCATAACAATGATGGGAATAAACTGAATGATCTCTCTTCTATTAAGATCTTTAAAAGACAATATGTTTTTGTTTGTGATCGGGCCCTGCATCACCCTTTGGAACATCCAGAGTAGATATGCGGCTGCCAGGATAATTGTCGATACCGCAAGGATAGCTAAAAGGTGATTGGATTTAAATATGCCGAAGATGCAGAGGATCTCTCCGATAAATCCGTTCAAACCGGGAAGTCCGACAGAGGAAAGCATAACGATCAAGAAAAATGCTGAAAAAACAGGCATTTGTTTGCTGACACCTCCAAAATCTTTGATAAGACGTGTGTGGCTCCTTTCATATAAGATGCCGACACACATAAACAATGCTCCAGTGCTGAGACCATGATTCAGCATTTGATAGATCGCACCTTCCATGGCTTCTATATTTAATGCGAATACCGCAAGCATGATAAGGCCCATATGGCTGACACTGGAATAGGCGACAAGGGCTTTGACATCTTTTTGGATCAATGCCATCAGCCCTCCGTAAATAATGCCGATCAAGCATAAAACAGCGAGATAGGGGAGCGCTTTATGGAGGGCATCCGGGAACATGGGCATGGCAAAACGAAGAAAACCATAGGTTCCCATTTTGATCAAAACAGCAGCCAGGATAAAAGAGCCCCCTGTGGGAGCTTCGACGTGAGCATCCGGCAGCCATGTGTGGAAAGGGAACATGGGAACTTTGATGGCAAAAGCAATCCCGAAAGCAAGGAAAAGCCACATTTGAATGTTGGGATTGAGGATCATATTCTGGAAATCAAGTATATTTAAGGAATAGGTGCCTGTTGCTTTATAAAACATGGAATAGAGAAAAAAGATCGCCACCAGCATCAGAAGACTGCCGAACATGGTGAACAGCACGAATTTAACAGTGGCATAGATCTTGCGCTTGCCTCCCCAGACACCGATCAGGAAATACATGGGGATGAGCATGGCTTCCCAGAATACATAAAAAAGGAAAAGATTGAAGGATACAAAAACCCCGATCATGCCTGTTTGCAAAATGAGCATAAAGATCAGATATTCTTTGACTCTGTTCTTAATATACGACCATGAAGATAAAAGTACGATGGGCATGAGAAAGGTCGTCAGCAGAACCATAAAAAGACTTATCCCGTCGATCCCGACATGGTAATTTAGGCCGTAACCGATCCACGAAGCTTTTTCAACGAATTGCGGATCTGCGGTCGTAGAATCGAAATTGAAATATAAAGTCAGCGATATAATAAAGGTGAGCAGGGTGATGATAAACGCGATTGTCCGCAGTGTATTTTCTTTTTCTTTAGGAATAAAGATAAGAAGGATTGCACATGCTAATGGTAAGAAAGTTATGATGCTTATGATTGGAATGTTCATTTTTTAAAACAATAAAAAGCCAATAACAAGAATTGCGCCCAAAAGAAATATCAGAGCATAGTCTTTTAAAAAACCTGTCTGGAACCGGCTCAGGAGTTTTCCTGACCAAACCGCTGTTTTTGCAGAGCCGTTTACAGCTCCATCAATGATCTTCAGATCGAAGTTGTCATAGATAATTTCCGACCCTCTGATCATAGGGTTGACAAAAACAGCATTATAAGCTTCGTCCACATAATATTTGTTGTAAAGCAGTTTATAAATGAAAGGGAATTTCTTGATAAGCGTGGATGGGATCTGAGTTTTTCGGATATAAAAGATGTAAGCAATAAATATCCCTGCAACAGCCACAGCCACTGATATCAGTATTAAAAACCACTCTGTTCCCATGCTGATATGAGCCTCATGACCGGATTGGATTACAGGATCCAGGAAATGTCCGAACCAGTTATAGTTTTTACCTACGACGGCTGGAAGCCCGATATATCCTGCAATAATGGAAAAGAATGCCAGAATAGCCAGTGGTATGGTCATCACAGGGGGAGATTCATGGATATGTTTTTTTACATCCGGCTCAAGCCTTTCTTTTCCATGAAAGGTGAGGAAGATCAGACGAAACATGTAAAAAGCAGTCATAACAGCGCCTAAAATCCCCATAGCCCATACAGCATACTGCCCCTGGGCAAATGCATGGGTCAGGATAGCATCCTTGGAGAAAAATCCCGAAAAGAAAGGAATTCCGGCAATGGCAATAGCGCCAATAAGAAAAGGATAGTAAGTGCGTGGAAGGTATTTTCTTAATCCTCCCATTTTCTGTACATTTATTTCACCGGACAAGGCATGCATTACGCTGCCGGCTGCCAGAAAGAGCAGGCTTTTAAAAAAAGCATGAGTGTATAGATGAAAAATTCCAGCCGCGTAAGCTCCTACGCCGCATCCAATAAACATATATCCCAACTGGGAAATTGTGGAGTAGGCAAGAATTTTCTTTATGTCATTCTGGGTGAGAGCCATAGTGGCGGCAAAAATTGCAGTCAGCCCTCCCACAATAGCAATAATATTGCTTGCTGTAAGAGACATGGAATATAGCAGATTCATTCTAGCAACCATGTAAACACCGGCTGTGACCATTGTTGCGGCGTGGATGAGAGCGCTGACAGGTGTTGGACCTTCCATTGCATCCGGAAGCCATATATAAAGGGGAAGCTGTGCGGATTTACCGGTAGCTCCTATAAACAGCAAGATCCCGATCAATGTCGCCAGAGCAGGAGTTAAAACGCCGCCAAGTGCCGCCTCATTAATAGCGCTGAATTCCGTGCTTCCAACATGAAAGAAAATAAACAGGAGGCCGAGGAGAAAACCTGCATCGCCGATCCTGTTTACTATAAAAGCTTTTTTTCCCGCATTGGAGGCAGAATGTTTTTCGAACCAGAATCCGATCAGAAGATAGGAACAGAGCCCTACTCCCTCCCATCCGACAAACATCAAAACAAGATTTGAAGCCATAACAAGAACGAGCATGAAAAATACAAAAAGATTGAGGTAGGTGAAGTAGCGAGTATAGCTTTTGTCTTTTGACATATAGCCTACAGAGTAGATATGGATCAAAAATCCCACCAATGAGACAACCAGGACCATGACGGCTGTAAGAGAGTCGAACTGAAAAGAGAGGTTTACTTTAAAACTTCCGGCATTGATCCATGAAAAGAGGTTTTTTTCAAGGTGGGAATGGCTGGGCCCGGCGTTCAACAGGCTGAAAAATGAAATGGCGGCCAGCACGAACGAAGCAAGAACTGCAAAACATGCCTGCAAAGAGACATATTTCTTTGGGAATCTTCGTCCGAATATCACAAAAATGATAGTGCTTACTAGAGGGAAAAATGGGATGAGCCAAAAAAAGTCTGTCATATTATCCCTTCATTAGGTTGATATCTTCTGTCTTGATGGTTTTTCTGTGTCTGAAGATCAGAAGAATGATAGCAAGGCCGATGGCTGCTTCAGCTCCGGCCACAGTTATGACAAAAAAAACGATCACCTGACCATCGAGGGCATTGGCGGATTTGGCAAAGGCTATAAAAGCCAGATTAGCCGCATTGAGCATGATCTCAACAGCCATGAATTGGGTGAGCAGGTCCTTTTTAACAAAAAAGGCAACAATACCCAGAAAAAAAAGAATAAAACTTAAAACAATAAAGTAGCTAATTGGAATCATTGTTTTCTTTTTTCTTGACAAGTACGATCGATCCAACCAGAGCAGCAATGATCAGGATGGAAGTGATCTCAAAAGGATATAGATATTCTGTAAAAAGAAGGCGTCCAAGACTGGTCGGATCAGAGGACTGTTCTATCCCGGCTGTACTGAGCGGAGCGAGTGTGCCTTTCAAAGCAAAAAATAATTCAGCTAAAAATACAACGGCAACAAATATGGAAAAACAGATCGTCCATTTTTTTCTCTCGGGCGGGATGCCATCCCGGACGTTTATCATCATAACAACAAACACAAAAAGGATCATAATTGCCCCGGCATAGATGATGATCTGTATTGTAGCGATAAAAGAAGCCCCGATAAGTGCGAACAATCCTCCTGTACAGGTAAAAGCAAGAATTAACAGAAGAGCATTATATGCCTGATTTTTGATTAAGATCATTGCCAGAATGGAGGTGACGCTTACTATGGCGAGTAGGAAAAATAAAAAATAAGACATTTTTGAGAGCCCATTTTATTTTTTTATACAAGTTAATGTCAAGGAATAAATCAATCATCGACATGAAAAAGATGTTGAAACAGTAAAATAGTATAGATAAACAAAAATAGATGGGATTTATTTTGACAAAAAAAAAGTTTTTGCTATAATACATCCGGATACTGCGGGGTAGAGCAGTCTGGTAGCTCGTCGGGCTCATAACCCGGAGGTCGTTGGTTCAAATCCAACCCCCGCTACCATCTTCA
>CBDVEQ010000126.1:0-8141 GCA_965373045.1 uncultured bacterium
AGGTATGGATCACACTGATCTGTGAAACGCCCTGGGAACCGATAATAGGATAGCTTTCTTCCACTTGCAGGACCTGTCCTCCTTTTTCCCAACAGGCTTTAATGATGCGGTTCTTTCCCACTGATTTTGAAAGTCCCATAAACACATTACTGGGAAACACCCGGTTTGTAATGGGGAACCTGTTTTCCGACCCGTCCATCTTCAGCTTCAGGGTATCCGTAAAACTCCGGCCCCCTCCCCATACTTGAGAGAGGGTCACTTGTTCTCCTTCTATCCATACATTCAAATTCAGGATTCTATAAAGTCCTATCTCTGCGCTTTTTTCTGGGATCATCACCCATTTCCCGGAAAATCCCTCTCCTTCTCTGCTTATACTGTATGAGGGAAATATAAGGGCAATGGCAAATAAAATGGATAAAATTCTGGGCATTATTTTCATAACGTATTCTCCAATACAATAAATGTTCTAAATTCAGGCTAATTGAGTTTTAGTGTTTTTGTGATAGCCCCGGCATGCCTTGATCTATAAGTGATCTCTATCTCGCCCTTTCCTGATACAAGAAACTGATGCTCTACTTTGCCAAAACCCGGAACAAACAGAAACTGGACTTCGGGCTTATGTTTTTTATAAGTCACCTGATCTGTGTAGATGTTATTCAACTTCCCGCCTGCTACGACCTTGGTCTGTTTCCCTGAAAGGGTCAGAATATCTTGTGGATAAAGCTTAACCTTCTGTGCTTGATAGTTCATGCTCGGAATAGCTTTGGAATTGACCAGACGCGTGCGGATACGATACAGGTTTTTTCCTATTTTAGACACGTCAAAAACATCAAGTTTGACCTCAGGAAGATGCTTGGCCGCAAAGATCATGGCCGAAGCATTGCGGTGGACCAGGTTCTTGAGCATAAAGGGAGCGGGAAGCCGGCTGCTTAATTTCACCCACCCTCCGATCTCAATATTTCCATAGGTCGGATGCTTGTACGGTTTCCAGGGCTTGTACAGCTCGCCCTGGACAAGATTGTCACTGAACTTGAGCCTTTCCCGGATCTGTTCATTTCCTCCCATAAGAGACATCATGTCTTTTTGTTCCGGTTTGCTTTTTGATTCATCATCCCGTGTTTTGTAGCTTTCCTCGTCTGATACAAAAAGCTCGATAACATAACCGTATGCTCCCATCATCTGTGTCATCCACTCCACGGAATCCCCATAGGTTGTATACAGATCTTTCCAGCTGATAAGATAATGGTAATAAGGCACCATCCGTTCAGAATGTTTTCCAATGTAATCATAGACCGCAACATCACGCGAAGAGTATTCACCAAGCGCCTTCCGGCTGGGTCCCCGCAGGTACATCCCACCGACGTTGTGCAGGGAATAAACCAGACAGATATTGGTCCTTTTGTAGATCCATTTCGAGATTGATTTCAAACCGACTCCTGAAAAAGGATAATCTCCAGCACCCATCTGAACATATTCCGGAGCCCAGTCAAAACCCCAGTTCCGGTTGGGATCCACATATCCCTCGGAATCTTCGTTCACACGGCCGTCGCCATCATTATCGATCCCTTCCTGGCCGAGCATAGTCCATTCCCCTTTTTCGCCGGGTTTGACCGCGATCATGAGCCGGCCATCTTCAGGATCGGTTTTCAGGCGGCCGAAAGGATCTTTTTTGCGCATCATGCAGATATTCCCGTCGCCATCCAGGTCATCTGGAAAATCCTCATCCTTCAGTCCGTCTCTGTCGTCATCCTTGGGAATACGAAGTCCCCGGTTGGAGCTTGAGGTGTTGGCATCGGTCATGAAATGATAACGACCATCTACATTCACTGTGGGAATGACATAAAAACAGACCCGGTCCACAAGGTTTGTTACCTCCTGGTTTTTCCCATAGTTACCCAACAAATAATCCAGCATGTAAAGGCATACTTCTGTAGCCTGGATCTCGTTCCCGTGAATATTCCCATCCACATAAATGGCTGGCTTTCCAAGTTCTTTGCCTGTCTTCGGGTTATTGATGGTCATAGCGTAAATAGCCCTCGCCTCCTCGCTCTTTCCAACAATCTCAAGTTTTGTCAGTTGAGGATAGGCCTTGTGGAGGGCTTGCATAGCCTCAACAACTTCCCCGTATGTGTAATAATCGTCAAACCGCAGGGGAACTCTTATCTCCTTTTTAGCTGCCTCTAAGGTCTCCCCGGCAGCAAATATAACAACAGCCAGAACCACGATAAGTAGAATTATTCTTTTATTTTTCATTGTGTTTCTCCCAGCTTTATCTGCTTTTGATCACACCAGGCAATGCTTGTTTTCGCCTTGATCAGCAGTTGTATGGGTTTATCCGCCCGGACGATCCATTCTGCTGTCTGGGTTTGATATCCATCTATACTTTTGATGGTACTCCGTTTTTTCCCCTCGATAACAGAAAATCCTTTTCCTTCCAGACTGAGCAGCACCGGCAGGATCCGGTTGTTACGCTTTCCCATAGCCGTAGGATAGGGAAGATATCCTGTATTTTCTACCCAGACTTTTATCCGATACACTCCAGGGCCTAATGCTTTGGCCTCGGTCTTATTGATTTTGATCCGCGCCATTTTTGAGGAGATCTCAAACACCCATGGAACCTGGCCTTTGAGCAGGCCGTGGATCATGGCCTCTGGGGGAGTATTGTCTGCAAATGGGACACTTCCACCGATCTCCACATTTCCCAGCGTGGGATGCTCGAAGGCCTTCCAGGCCACAAATCCTTTGCTCTGCATCTGTTTGTCGCTGAAGGCCAGCAGGGCTTTTTCTTTGGGGTCTGCACCTTCTTTTCCCTTAGGTTTGGGCATCTGTCTAATCATTTCCGCCATCTTCTTGGTGGTCATCATACCGCCCTTCAAAGCGCCGATGATCTGGGAGGCCTTGAACTGATCCGGAGCTCCGGAATCCTTCAGGAACTTCTGGATCTTTTCCTCGCCAAGAGCAATAAACTCATCCGATGTCATCTTTTCCAGCTTCTCCGGTGTGATCTCCGGTTCCTTTTTCTTCTCATCCTTGACTTCAGGAAGTGTCCAGAAATCCATACTGAACGAGGGAAGCCCCAGATGATAATAGGACCAGAGCTCAAACGAGCCGTCTTTAGCAGCAGCAGGATCCAGCCGCTTGCCGTCCAGCTTGGCTTTTTTTAGAACCTCTTTATATTTATCGGAAAGATCCTTATAGAACTTCAGGTCTTCGGGAAGCGGATTAACAACCGCTCCCAATCCTAGAAAACCCGCAACCATGGACTCGTTAATTTCCATTCCCTCGGGGGCTAAGGGCTGGACCAGTTCAATAACTTCTTTAATCGTATAAGTTTTTTCCGGATCTGCATTGAGAAAACCTGCAAATCGTTTCGGTATCTTGAGCTTTGTCAGATCCACAGCTCCCTTGCGTCCTCCTTTTGGAGGGACAAGGCAGAAATTGGTTGCACCCATTGTAAAGGTCATGCCGATCTCACGATGCTCCATGATGAATTTGATCAGGAAAAAACTTTCTGTCTCGTTCCCCGCCCAACTGCCGCCGGTTTTTGTGAAAAACTTAAAGAGATGGGGGAAATTGATTCCGATATTAACACCGCCCGGACCGTCTTCATTGTACAAACCATCTTTATCGTTATCGATTCCTTCTGTGTAGAGTTTATAGACGCCTTTCTCTCCTTTGGTTCGGTCAGCCTTCTTCATCAGCCTTGGCTCACCGGGAATGGAGATCCATTGGCCCTTGGGATCTTTGACCCGTATTTGTGTGATGATACCGTTTCCGTCCAGGTCATCAACTCCGTCCTCATCGGTCCTGTCATCCATATCGTCATTGTACGGCCTGGCATTTCTTGGATCCCGTTTGAGAGGTCTGGCAAAATAGCCGGCTGCTGCATCAGGATTTCCGCAGGGCATAACATACCACGTTTTATCCTTGCGTACCCCAGGCTTTTTAACGATCTCCTTTGCCAGATACAGGGCTGCCTCGCTTGAAATTAGAACCGTTCCCTCCATATTGGCTGCTACAAAAACTGCCGGAAAAACCTTTTCCTTTTTCCCGACTTCCGGCCCGATCTCAAGAACCATCAGTGCCCGGCCTCCATAACTTTTACCAAGCGTATGAATAACCGCGATCTTTGGGTTCTGGCGCGCTAGAGTTTGTAATTCGGCATTCAATTCTTTTGACTTGTGATACTTGTCAAAAGTCCATTCTGCTGAAACAGCAGCTGTTGCCATCACAAAAATCAAAACACAAAACAATATCCCTGTTTTTCTTCTCATATTTACCTCGTTTTTTCTTTATGATAATTTATTAACCTGCTTTATTTATAAAAAATGCCAATAACTTAACATATCATAAAGCATCCAGTTCGGCTTTTATCCGAACAATTTCCGCCATAACTTTTTTCTGTAACATTTCTGTAATATCTCAATTCGATTATCGGCATTTTTTACCATTCGGGCGAGCCGATCTCACCGCAGTGGCTTCGTCGTGTTCCGTCATTCCCATGCAAACGGGAATCCAGTTCTTTGAGTTCATGGAGTTTCTTGAGCTCATTGAGTTAAATTTTATTAAAATAACCCAAAGAACACAACGAACCCAATAAACTCAACAAACTTTTCTTGACTTCAACGACTTCAACAGACCTCTAAGGACTTCTATAGACTGTTTTTCTTTGGTCACTCCTCGCAGCTACGGCAACCTCGACCCGTGAATAAAGCAAGCTCTCTGAATTATTTACAAAAACTGCCGATAGCCTAATATAACTTCTTATATTTCATCCCGCGAATAATCCAGGTTAAATGGATTTATAAGGCGCTCAAATATATAATACGTAATTGAAGAATAAAAAGTTCTATTTTTTGGCTTTTCAGGAATTACCAAACAATTCCGTAATCGTCACCGTAGTTGCTGGCCCCACCCCAGAATGTACTGTGCTTCCAATCAAAAAATATCGCAGTAATAGGCCCGGAAGTGTATTTACTGTAATCAAGATCATATCCCATCTGAGCCAGATATTCTCTAACTTTCAGAGGGATCACTGAATTCAAACGAAGCCTTCCGGGACGGGCCTCATGCGCTCCAAAAGAACTCTGCATCTGATAACTAACGATATTCGGCGCCTCACAAGCTTCCTGGACATTCATTCCCCACTCAACTACATTGAGGAAAAACTGGAGCATGTTCTGGTCCTGAGTATCCCCTCCCTGTACGGCAAAGGACAGAAAGGGTTTTCCGTCCTTCAGGGCCATACTCGGTGTAAGTGTTGCTCTGGGCCTTTTCCCTGGCTCGACCACGTTATATGGATTTTTACTTTTGTCCAGAACAAAGCTCTGCATGCGCTGGCTCATCCCTATTCCGGTGTTACCTGCAATGCATGCTGGGATCCAGCCGCCTGATGGGGTTACGGAAACAACCCACCCCATTTTGTCCGCAGCCTGGATGGAAGTGGTGCCGGCTGTAAAGCTCTCATCATAAGAAATCATGGACCTCTCATCCTTTACAGTGTTTTCCCGCCCGGTATTGGACCATTCTTTCAGCAGTCCTAAAAAGGGATTTGTTTTTCCCTCAAAGGGATATGGATCTCCGGGCTTTACATCAGGATCATTGATATTCCAGTTGATCTGCTGCACTCTTTTTTTGGCATAATCCTTGGAGAGCAGTCCCTTTATAGGTTCCTCTGGTGGATAATACGGATCTCCATAATAAAAATCCCGGTCCGCAAAGACATGGTTCATAACCTGGTAGAGAGCATGGATATAGTTGATGCTGTTAAATCCCATGGATTTAAGATCGATGTTTTCCAGCATGTTCAAAGCCTGGAGCATAACAGGCCCCTGGACCCAATGCGTCAATTTATAGACCTCGATGCCTTTATAGGTAGTCGTCACAGGCTTCTCAATATAGACTTTCCATTGGGCCATGTCTTTCATAGTAATCAATCCGCCCTGTTCCTGACAGCCCCGAACAAATTCTTCGGCAATATCACCGCGGTAAAAACGATCATAGGCTGCATAGATAGCCTCTTTCCGGTTTTTCCCTTGGGATAGAGCTTTTTTCTCAGCATCGACCATTTTTTTCAGGGTTTCCAGAAGGTCGGCCTGACGGAAGATCTCGCCCACATGAGGCGCTTCATGTTCTTCTCCCAGATGAGGGAGCAGAATCTTTTTGGAATAAGGCCACTTTTTGATCCTGTCTTTGGTTTGCTCTGTTCGACGGACAAAATCCTGCTCCACCGGATAACCTTCCGCCATCTGCATGGCAGGCTCCAGCACCTCCTTGAGGCTGAGTGATCCCCATTCAGCCAGCATTGTCAACAGGCCGCCCGGAGTGCCAGGTGTCACTGCCGCCAGAGGACCATAGGCGGGGGGATACTCCATATCTTTGTCCTGAAAATATTCCAGCGTTGCACCCGTAGGGGCTACCCCCAAAGCATTGATCCCATAGACCTTCCCGGTATGAGGATTATAAACAAGAGCCTGGGTTTCACCGCCCCAGCTTAGAACATCATACATGGTGCTCACTGCAGCCAGCATGGCACAGGCGGCATCTACCGCGTTTCCGCCTTTCTGAAAAATCATGGCGCCTGCTGTGGCTCCCAGAGGCTTCCCGGTGATCGCTACCCAATGCCGACCGTGAAGCACTGGCTTTTCCGTCCTGCTGCTGTTTATACGGGCGCATGAAAAAACAATTAAAAAGACAAGGATAAATATCTTCATATTCCTGATATATGCATGAGACGCTTTAGACATGAGTCCTCCTCAGGGAAAGGATGTGCTTCCTTCCCTTTTTATTTTAAGACAGTGGGCACTAACGCTTTTCTAATATTGATCCTGCCATAACCAATGTAATAATCTTTTCGAGTATTTCTCCCTTCAGAGGTTTGGTCACGTAATCATCCATTCCGGCACGTATGCACTTATCCCGATACCCGGAGAGCGCATGTGCTGTCATCGCAATGATAGGAATATGTCCACCGCTCTTTTTTTCCTGCGATCTTATCTCTCTGGTCGCTTCGAATCCATCCATATTTGGCATCTGTACGTCCATGAGGATCAGATCAAAGGTCTGTTCTTTCATTTTAACCAGGACATTTTCTCCATCAACCGCTATAGTCACTAAATGTCCGTATTTTTCGAGAATCCTGGATGATACCTTCTGATTGATAATGTTGTCCTCTGCCAGCAAAACCTTTAAACCTTTTTTTGATTCACGAACAGAATGACGAGTGATCAACTGCTCATTGTCCTTCTCTTCGGTTTTTGTTCCGAATATCAATAAAATTGCATTTAAAAGTTCAGACTGTTTGATAGGTTTGAGCAGATAACCTCTGATCCCGAGCTCGCGGCATCTCGCCGCATCTCCCCGGTTCCCCGACGAAGTCAACATCATGATAATTGCGTTACCCGAATAATCCTCCTCGATCATCCGCTCCACCAGACTAAATCCGTCCATTTCAGGCATCTGATAATCAATCAGGATAAGATCGAACTTCTTGCCGGCTTTTTTATCTCTCGAGATCTCATTCAAGGCCACCTTCCCGCTTTCAACCGCCTTGGGAATCATCTTCCAATTTTTAAGCATACCGTAAAGAACCAGGCGATTTATAGGGTTGTCATCCACGATCAGGGCGGACATATTCCGCAGTCTATCAAATTTCGCACGAACAGTCCTTCTTGGCTCCTTTACCATATGATCGAATACAACAGTAAAGTGAAACCGGCTTCCCTTTCCTTTCTCGCTTTCCACCCAGATCCTACCGCCCATGAGATGAACCAACATACTAGAAAGGGTGAGGCCGAGACCAGTGCCTCCGTATTTCCCGGTTAAGGAACTATCAACCTGAGCAAAATACTGAGATATCATCGCCAATTTATACTTGGGAATACCGATTCCTGTATCGGCAACAGTAAAATGCATTGTGATCTTTGAGCCCGATATTGCCTGCTCCCTAACCGAAACATCGATCTCTCCTTTTTCAGTAAATTTGATGGCATTATTAATCAGATTGATCAGGACCTGCCTCAAGCGGCCGGGATCACCGGAAACACTATAATTCAATTCCGGCGGTATATCAGCGATCAACTTCAATCCTTTTTGATTAGCCTGCATTGCCAAGGAGGATACCGTATCATTGAATGTATCGT
>CBDVEQ010000127.1:0-8066 GCA_965373045.1 uncultured bacterium
ACACAGGTCGTTTCCAGCCCCACACCGAAAAGAATACGGCCAGCCATCATGGAGATCAACATGGCGGATTTTCCTGTACCGAAAACGCCCATACTGCCAAGGGCGACAATAAAGGCTCCTGCAGTAGCGATAACAGCCATCACGATACCGGTCTTGCGGATGCCCCAGCGGTCCAGAGCCATGCCGCCAAGGATGATCATCAAAGCCAGATTGGCCCAGGTCGTTGAGCTGATCAACAGTCCAAACTGAGTACTGGTAAATCCCAGCTGGCTTTCAAACAATCCTTTCAGAGGGCCGAGACCATCCTGGAACCAGTATGTGCCAAACATAAGCACACTGATCATACCAAGAACGGAAAATCGAATAGCAGCAGAATCTTTAAGTAACTTTTTCACCTGTTCCATGGTTTTTCTCCTGTTGTTGTATAATTTGAAATAAAAAAGATGTTTGTTGCATAATTAAAGGTTGATTAATTATAAGTAAAACATCAGATTTATCCAAATGTTTTTTTTGCTTATCGTTTCTGGTGATATTGTGTTTGAGATGATTATGATATTAGAGATTGGAAACAGATCGAAAGTTTTGTTTTAGGATTTATGGATCGCTGTTAACACGGAACGATCAACTTGTGAATTTCGCTCCGGGTGAGATCACGAAGTTCCTCAATAGATAGGGACTTTATAGTTTCCGGACTGATGGCAGGGCCGAATTGCATTGTGATCGGTCTTGGCCGGACCATCCATGATCCTTTATTCTTTAACTTAAAAAGACCGGACACTCCTATAGGAATGATTGGGACACAGGCCTGTTTGGCAAGATGGAAAGGAAGTTTTTTAAAAGGCCGCATTTTACCGTCCAACGTGCGGGTTCCCTCGGGCAAAATCACTATCGATTGCCCCCTTTTTAAGAAATCTTCAGTAATCTTAATACTCCGGATGGAGGCATGAATGTTTTTCCTGTTAATGGGGATATTTCCAAGTCTCCGGGTAGCCCATCCATAGACCGGCCATTTAAACTGCCGGAGTGCCTCAACCCCGCGCACAAAAGTCGGGATGAATCCCTCGAACAAAGGAATGTCGAACAGACTGACATGATTGGACATAAACAGGTAGTTTTTTCCACGTACTAGATTTTCACGGCCGAAAACATGGACCTTGACGAAAATGATTTTGAAGAGAAATCTTAACTTAAGTTTCAGCCACGGATCGAATATTTTTGGTTTTAGAAAAAATGAAAGAAAAATGGTGAAAAAGCAGAGGAGGATGAAATAGAGCCCGCCAATCACCCAGACATAGATCGAGATCAGAACGCTCATTTCCAGAAGACCTCTACGGCCTGATGCAGGCATTCCACTTTGACAGGACTGATCCCCACAAGCTCGCCGTCCGGTGTTATGATTTTTGGCGTTTCGGTTTCAATAGAGATCTTTTTAGCTTTGAACTGCTCGACCTCTTCAAAAAGGATGTGTTCCCCCGTAAAGATCTTTGGAAAACACTGAAGGAGCCTGCGGCGTGTGATCTTTCTCAGAAGAGTGATGTCCAACAGCCCGTCGTCGATCTTTGCGTTCGGAGCCATCAGAAAATTGGATGTGTACGTGGTATTTGAAACCTCGACAAAAATATTTTCCTGCTCCATTTTTTTCCCGTCCGCCTCTATCTTCAGATGAAAGGCTTTCAGAAAAACAGTGCGATACAGAACACCGATAGTATATGCTATATTACCCAGGGCTTTTAATTTGAAAGCGGTTTTTGTTACATCGGCCACAAATCCCAAACCCATGATGTTGAGAAAATAATAGTCCTGTCCGTGGGTGTGAAAAAGGCCCACATCCACCTTGCGTGTTTTTCCAAGATGGATGATCTCCACAGCCTCTTCCAATCGATTGGAGTCCAGGTCAAGATCCCGGGCGAATGCGTTTCCCGTACCGACCGGAATAACTCCCAAGGGTATCTTTGTTTTCCCCTGGTTCTGGAAATATCCATTGATCACCTCAAACAGGGTGCCGTCACCACCGGCTGCCACAATACCATCATATAGATCAAATTGCGTATTCCGGGCGATGTCTCTTGCATGTTCAGGGTAATCGGTCAGAGACAGGTCAAATTTAACACCTTTTTCATTGAACAGGGATTCAACCTCAGGCAGCATTTTTTTCGCTCGTTTATGGCCGGCGTGTGTATTGTAAATAAGCAGTAATTTCACATAAGCCTCTCAACAAAATCGAGATAAAAGAATACCTCATATAATCATTTTCTTTGATATTGTGTCAAGTTTGCTCGACTCATGAATAATACAAGAAGAGATACATAAGACAGCCTTTGATTTTGACTGGAATGATATTAAATGATATAAACTCTCTTGGGGAGAAAAAGAAAGTTAAGAATATTTTGTAATGCAGTTTAGGAGTTTTAGATATGCTGGCACCCAGTGATTTTTTTGATCTGAAAGGAAATCCCTTTACCGGGCTGTTTGAGGATGTCGATTATGTGTGGGATGGGTTGAGAATGATTCCGTCCTTTATCCAGGATTTTATTCAGCCAAATATCAGCCATGTTATTCAGTCAGGGCCTGTTTTAAGCCGGACGGTCGTTCTTCATGAGGACAGGGTTTATGACTCAGGATTCAGTATTGAGTCCAAGGCCTTATCAGGGGAAAAATTGAAGGTCAGTATGGACGGGCAGGTCCTTTCAGGCGCTTCTGTCATTTATGCAGGCGTCTCTCTTATGGGAGATGCTGTTCAGATAGGGAAGGGAACGGTTATTGAACCGGGGGTTCTCATTAAAGCGCCTACTATTGTTCTTGATAACTCAGAAGTTCGGCATGGCGCTTATATCAGGGGAAATGTCCTTGTGGGCGATCGATGCATTGTCGGCCATGCCACTGAAATGAAATCTGCGGTTTTGCTCGGGGGGAGTCAGGCAGGCCATTTTGCTTATGTAGGTGACAGCATCCTGGGCCGAGTTAATCTAGGGGCTGGGACCAAGCTGGCCAATCTAAAGATCGTCAAATCTCAGGTAGTGCTCCATATCAAGGGAAAGGTTTACAAAACAGGATTGAGGAAAATTGGCGCTATCCTTGGAGACGGTGTGAAGACCGGATGCAATTCCGTGACCGCTCCCGGTACGCTTCTGGGACGGGATGTCCTTGTATATCCCAACTGCACAGCCAAAGGTTATCATCCGTCTGGAACGATCATCAAACTCAAGCAAAACCAGATCATCAAGCAGAAGGGGAGGAGAGATGGATAAACTCTTTGGCACGGACGGAGTTAGAGGAAAGGCTAATACCTATCCTATGACAGTGGATATTGCCTTGCAGATCGGACGGGCTGCTGCCCATATATTAAAAAAAGAAGGGTACCGCCTGCGTGTCGTGATCGGAAAGGACACCAGGCTTTCCTGCTATATGTTTGAAAGTGCGTTGGCCTCTGGTCTCATGTCTATGGGAGCGGATGTGATCCTCGTTGGCTCCATGCCAACTCCGGGTATCGCCTTTATTACAAACAATATGGATGCAGATTGCGGAATCGTCATTTCTGCTTCACACAATTTCTATGAGGACAACGGCATCAAGATATTCGGACCGGGCGGCTTCAAGCTCTCGGACGAACAGGAGCAGAAGATCGAGGAATTGATATTTTCAAACAAGTTGGAGAAATTAACGGTTCCTTCCGAAGAGATCGGCCGGGCTCACCGTGAGGAGGATGCGCTAGGGAGATACATTGTTTTTCTTAGGCATACATTTCCCAAAGACCTGGGCCTGGAGGAGAAAACGATCGTTCTGGACTGTGCCAATGGATCGACCTATAAACTGGCTCCTACATTGTTCAGGGAGATGCGCGCCAATGTTATTCCTCTGAATGTTTTTCCTGACGGCAAAAACATCAATTTGAATTCCGGGGCTGTTTACCCTGAAAGCCTGGCAGAGAAAGTGAAGGAAACAGGTGCGGATTTGGGGCTGGCCTTTGACGGAGACGGAGACCGGCTGATCGCTGTAGATGAAAAGGGCTGTATAATGAGCGGGGATCAAATCCTCGCGATATGTGCCAAGTACTTAAAGGAAAAGGGGAGTTTGAAAAACAACCTGCTTGTATATACAGTGATGAGCAATCTGGGTTTGGTAAAATCGCTGAAAAAAATGGGAATCAAGGGTATTGCGGCTCAGGTCGGCGATAGAAATGTGCTGAAACAAATGTTAAAGTATGGTTCAGTTCTGGGAGGAGAAGATTCCGGACATATTATTTTTCTGGAACACCACACCACCGGGGACGGGATCGTCACTGCTCTTCAGCTTCTGGCTGTGATGCAGCAGGAGAAAAAAAGTCTTTCAAAGCTGGCCGAGGTCATGAAAACTTTCCCCCAGGTTATGATCAACATAAATGTGGGGAAAAAACCGGAATTGAGCAGCATTCCCGAAATATCAAAGGCCATTCGGAATGTTGAACGTGAGTTGGGTGACAGGGGCAGAGTTCTTGTCCGGTATTCCGGAACCCAACCGCTCTGCCGCGTTATGGTGGAAGGCCCGACAGATACGGTGACCCGGAGTTGTGCCGAGCGCATTGCTGATGTTGTAGAACAAAAATTGGGTAAACCGGCATAAATCCGAGAAATGACTGATCAGTCTCCCCAGCATATTTTACAATCAGGAAAGCCGCTTACCGGAAAAGGCCTCCGGGATCTTACTGGGATGGATGAACTATCCTTATGGAGGTACTGCCATCAAAACCCGGATATCCTGCTCAAAATCGTGGGAAAGCGTTATTTGCGGCTTGACCGGCAGGTCAAGGGCTTTGCGCGGCTGTCGCCTTCCATAAAACGTGAATTTTTAACCTATACTGTATGCGGATTAAAAAAAGATGCGGAAGAAGTCAGTCGCCATGTCCATTCTCTGGCCGGAGAGATACAAAAGATCAGCCGGGACAAATTCCAGTTTGCCCGGGATACGATCGCAAAAGTGGTAGGATCGCTGGATTTCTGCGGTCGGGTCAATGAACAGGTCTGTTTTATAATAGCAGGGGATATCGTCTATGAAATGGCTCACTTGGAACCCCGGCCTGAAGTCAGTACCGGACGGCTTGTAAAAGGTTCGGACCTGGATATCATCATCGTTGCAGAAGAAAGATTTCCGGATGACCTTTTAGCTCTCCTGGATAAAGCGATCTATCAGGAAAAATACATGTGCCTGATAAAGCCGGATATCCGGGAGGAGATTGATTATATAATCAAAGACATACGAAAAACCCGTGACCAGTTAAAATTCGACCGGTTTGAACACATGGTCGCGTCCAAAATTCTCTGGGAAGGGAAGTATTTTGATGGGAGCAAAAGAGTGTTTGAACAGATCCAGAAGATGCTCAAGGAATTCCACATTTCTGAGAAGATCGCTTGCCTTATAAGAGAAGCTGAAAAAAACAGGGAAGAGGCACAGATGTTTTTATTAAAGGGAGCAAGCCGGATCACGGAAGAAGAAAGTTACAGGCTGTTTTATACTAAAGAAGAAGCTGAAGAAATATATTGACCTGAGCTGGAAAGATCAATCGGATTGTTTTTTTGGCTTTGATTCTTTTTTTGTAAGAGCTTTTTCTATCTCCTTACTTCGGTCCTTGATCCAATTGGAGTAAAGCACGTCAAAAATTTCTGATTTTGCCCTGGTATCCATATCTTTAATCTTGAGGCCGAGTTGAAAGGTACTGTCTTTGCTCCGGATCCATGTGACTTCGCCTTTGATGGAAGCGATTTCTTTGCTTTTTGGAAGGCGAAGGCTCAGATCCATGTTGGTTCCGGATTTCAGGTTGAATGACAGTGTGAGTTTTATTCCCTCCCGGGAAAAATCATCGATTTTAGCTTCTCCGATAATACGTTTTTTAGGTTCAAGCTTGATAATTTCTGCGGGAAGAGTGCATTCAAAGCGAAGAAATTTTCTTTTTTCCTTATCCATTGAAATAAGTTTTACATGTTAACAAGAAATTTTCAAGAAAAAATGGTATTATTTTTTAACATGAATGGCAAGAAGCGTATATATCTTCCTCTGTTTATATTAATGCTGGTCTTTCTGATCGGTGTAGGCGGCTTCCATTTTATCGGGGGTGGATCTCTTCTGGACAGCATATATATGACGGTAATCACCCTCTCTACGGTCGGTTACAAAGAAGCTGTCGATGTCGGTATGAGTTCTGCGGCCCAGACTTTTGCGGTAGTTTTTATATTGCTTTGTGTAGGGACGATCGCTTTTACTGTCTCATCGATCACCAGCTTTATTATTGAAGGCGAATTGAAAAATATCCTTGGGAGAAAAAAGATGGATAAGGCCATTAGGAAACTTAAGAATCATTATATTGTCTGCGGCACCGGAGAAACGGCTCAAACTATCATCAATGAACTTCTCTTGACGAAAAAAAAATTTGTTGTGGTTGAACCATTAAAGGAACAAATTGAAAAACTTTCAACCATGGTAAAAGTGCTTTTTATCCACGGTGATCCTTCTGAAGATGAATTTCTGGAGAATGCCGGTATTTGCCATGCTAAGGGTATTCTTCTGGCTCTTCCCACGGATGAGGCCAACCTGTTTGTTGCGGTGTCTGCCAGGAGTTTAAATCCAAATATCAAGATCGTAACCAAAGGTGTTGATATCAAGTCTCACAAAAAAATGATAAAAGCAGGATCTGATTCTGTCATTTCACCGGCCAATATCGGAGGGCTGCGAATGGTGTCTGAAATGGTCCGACCGACTGTGGTTTCCTTCCTGGATGTTATGCTGCGTGAGCGGGAAAAGGTGCTGCGTTTTGAGGAAATGCCTGTCCTTAAAGGATCTTTTTTGATCGGAAAAAGTCTCATGGACCTTAAACTGGCCGAAAAAACAGGAGCGCTTCTGGTAGCTATTAAGAGGGCAGGAACAGATAAGTTTGAATTTAATCCTTCCGGAAAAACTCATATCCATATAAACGATATTCTGATTTTTATCGCCACACCGGGTATGCTAAGTAGGCTGGAAGAAATATCCTAGTCTGAACAATTTACGAGCCGATCTATTGAAAAAAAGGGTTCTAGGAATCAAGGGGTCAAGGATTCAAGTGAAAGAAGAAGAGGCCAAAGGCCAAAACAGCTTAGCCCAAAGTCCTTTAATCTCGACCCGTAAATAATCCAGGGCGAATCTGAATCATTCAGGTGTCGATTCTTCCTGAACGGCTTCAGGGAGTTGTTCCGGAGGTTCTCCGCTTAATATCTCTAGTCTACCGGAAAATTTATCCAATCTTTTGTCTGCATCATCATACTTGCTTTTTGCATTTGTAAGATGCGACCCGAGGACCTGGAAGTCTTTTTTGAACCTGCCTAAGTCCCGCTGAAGACGGGTTAAGGACTGAAATATTTCCTTGGCCGATTTTTCGATCTGGAGCCCTTTAAGTCCAAAAACGACCACCTGCAGATAAGCATAAAAGGAATTTGGTGAAACTGGAATCACTTTTTTCTGGGTACAGTAGGTAAAAATACTCTTGTCCTCACTGAATTTATCGTCTTTAAGAATGATTTCATAATAGACGTTTTCCGCTGGTATATACATCAAGGCAAAATCATAGGTCCCTTCGTCCGGAAGGATGTATTTTTCGGCGATGGAACCCACATGTTTTTTAACATCCGTAACAAACCGTTTTTTCAGATCGCCTTTTAATTTTTCATCCTCCTCGGAAATGTATTTTTTGAAGTTTTCCAGTGGGAACTTGGAGTCGATAGGGACGAGATTCTGTCCGATTTTGATGACAGCATCCACTATTTCGCCGCTTTTGAATTTGTGTTGAAGATTATAATGAGCGGCAGGCAGGATCTGGGACAGCAGGTCTCCGAGAAACAGCTCACCAAGACCGCCCCGGAATTTAGGGGCACGCAGGAGATTTTCAAGATTTGCGATGTTTTTGGCCTTATCCAGGACTTCTCGTGTAGCTGCCTCCATTTTCTCCATATCTTTTCTGACATCGCCAAGAGCGGTTCCGATCTGTCCCGTGGTCATTTGAAATTGGCTATTGATGTGTTGGAGCTGCTGGTTGAGATTCATGGTTAGCTGGCCGATCTGCT
>CBDVEQ010000128.1:0-7796 GCA_965373045.1 uncultured bacterium
TGCTTCACCACTTTTTCCTTCTCGGGTTCTTTAATCTCTTCTTCTTTTTTTATCTCTTCTGTTTTTAGCTCTTCCGCCTTGACCACTTCTTCTTGGAGGACCTCTTCTCGAGGAAGTTCCCCCTCCACCAACTGAACAAGGCTTTCATGAACATATCCGGTTAAAGGGTCGCCTCCCTCGAGTTCAAATCGAATTTTATACCACTCTCTCTCTTTTCCGCTTGATTCAAGAATTGTCCCCAGTGGAAACTGTTTAATAATAGCACTCCCAATATCGGGCTTAATACGAACATTGGCCAGCTCGATGACAACCCTCAGCTTCATCCCAACCTCCTGCCCGACTATGGAAAAAGGAAGGAGTAAAATTACAGTAAAACAGATTACGATAACCTTCAAGATTGATTTTTTCATTATTTGCGGCCTCGTCCGTATATTGTTGATTATAAAAGAGGTCATTTTTCATGTCAAGACAACGGAACCCGGCTTGAATATATTTTGCCTCCTGATGGAAAACATGCTAATATTTTGAAAAGGAGAAAAGTGTGCATATACAATATTTGCATAAAAAGGTCATTTATTTCCTTGGCATTTCAATATGTCTGCTGCTCATCTCAGGATCCGTTTACGCCGGCCAAGCACCAAGGATCCATTTCAAACAAGACACTTGGGATTTTGGCCCGATAAAACAGGGAAAGAACCTGACCCACACCTTTATATTCACCAACATTGGAGATGAAACCCTCAAGATAGCAAAAGTTCTTACATCATGCGGATGCACAGCTGCCCTTTTATCAAAAAAAATCTATGAAGCCGGGGAAAAAGGGGAAATCAAGGTCACATTCAACACACGAGGTTATGAGGGAGAAGTCTCTAAATATTTATATGTAAAATCGAACGATCCCAAACAACCGAATAAAATGTTGACCGTTTCTGCCTCGATCGACGTTCCTCCCCGCCCAAAGATCGAATTGAACCGATACAGTATCGACCTGGGTCTGATATTGGAAGGAGAGGAGATACAGGTAAACAGCAAAATCCAGAACAAGGGAGAAAAAGAATTAAGTGTAATACTCAGCCACAGGGATGCTGATTTTTTCTTCGAAGGGAAAAAGATAACATCCGCACTGAAGATCAAACCTAAAAAAAGCAAGGAAATCACGTTCAAGATCTCGACCGGACAGAAAAACGGGCCTATCAGAGAATATGTTCTGATGCGGTCAAATGACTCAATGAGACCCAATCTATCGCTCTATTTAAGTGGATATGTGGTATCCAAACAACAGCTTAAAGAGTTGTTTGATAAATATAATAATATTATTCGAAAATGATATTTCTCGCAAACTTTCTTCTGGCGATCTCAAAGATCCTTCATCTTCTTTTGATGATCTATATGTGGATCCTTATCTTACGTGCTGTTTTTTCCTGGATCCCGGTCCCTTCACTCCGTCCCCTGGCTATCATCCTCTACAATCTGACAGAGCCGCTGCTCAAACCCATCCGCAGATATGTCCCCCCTTATAAAATGGGAGGCCTTGATCTCAGTCCTATGATCCTTATTATCCTGATCTTGTTCATAGACACATTCTTGATCAAATCCTTAGCCCTCTATGCCCATCATATGCTGAGGCAAAGCACATGGAATCTTTGATTATTAACGTCAGAGTTCAGCCAAAATCCAAACAGCAGAAGATCGAAAAGCTCGACAGCTCTCAATACAAAGTCTGGGTTCACGCAGCGCCGGATAAAGGGAACGCCAATAAGGAAGTCATTAAACTCCTGGCAAAATATTTCCATCTTCCCCCATCTTGTTTGACCATTATGGCTGGACAGTCTTCCAGAAATAAGCGGATAGAAATTTGTAACCTGGGTTCGTCTTAAATGTAAAAAATGACGGCATAAATATGAAAATCTCTTTCTCTTGATGAGAAACTATCATTTCAACATACGTTATAAGAATACAGAGAAAAATGTTGCTTGCGGGTCTTTTTTTTAATATATTTGAATCATAAAGCTTGAAGAGGAGCAAAAAATGTCAAAATTCCTGAAAAAAATTCTATGGGCAACAGATTTTTCAGAAGAATCTCAGGAGGCTCTGCTTCATGTACAAGCTTTTAAAAAAACATTCAATGCTGAATTGATCGCGCTGCACGTGGCTCCGGATTTTTCTCCTGCTCTTTACGATACTGCTTCGGTTATTCGCGGAGAACTTACCAAGCGAGTCGCTGCCTTTAAAAAAAGGGCAGAACAACAGCTGGCTCAACTGAAGAAATCCAAAAACATCTCATTCAAAACCATCATAAAAGAAGGCAATGCATCAAAAATGATTATCCAAACAGCGGAAGAAGAGGAGGTCGACCTTATCATCATGGGAAGAAAGGGGCAGTCCGCTATTGAAAAATTTTTCATTGGAAGCATCGCCAACCAGGTACTTAGAAATTCCCGTGTCCCTGTACTCCTTACCAAGAAAAAAAGCGGAAATCCCCGTTTTAAAAAAATATTGGTCCCGACAGATTTCTCCCCCCAAGAAGAGATCGAGCAGGATTATGCATGGAAGCTGGCAAAAGGATTTGATTCCGCGCTGACGCTTCTCTACGTCCTTGAGCTTCATGACTACGAATTTCCTCCAAGAGTCATTGAAGAAATGTTTGACTCTGTTCTCAAACAATTGAGGAAAAGAAAGAAAAAAGAACACGAAGACATCAAAATCTCTGAAGATGTGCACAGAGCCATCAATACATCCGTCGGGATCGCCGACTATGCCGAGACCCATAAATATGACATGATCGTTATCTCCACAAGCGTCCACAGCAAACTGGAACGCTTTTTTCTTGGCAATATCACAGAAAAGATCTTTTCTTATAGTAATATCCCCATCTTTGCCATTCCCCCTGTTCAAAACGACTGATGTGGAAGAAGACCTCATTTACTGGATCGCTGTCAATAATGTCCTGTCGGAATATTTAGAACCCACTCGCAAGATCATCGATTATTTTTCTCCCATAAAAAAGGTTTTATACGCTGAAAAGAAAGACTTGCTGTCTCTTGGCCTTGACAAAAAGACAGTAGGTGTTTTACTGTCTTCAAAAAGTCTTGATCAGGCAAAAAAAGAAATTGATTGGCTTAAAAAAAAAGGATATACTCCGCTTTCTTTCAGGGATCAGAAATATCCTGCTCTTTTGCGAGAAACATTTAACCCTCCACTCGTCTTGTATTGTGCCGGAAGGGTTGAAACCCTGGAAAAACCTTCCGTATCCCTGGTTGGAGCCCGTAAACCAACCCCTTACGGGAGAGCCGTTGCTGAAAATTTGGCCAGCCAACTGGCTTCAAAAGGCCTTGTGATCGTAAGCGGCATGGCCCGGGGAGTCGATTCGATCGCTCACTGGGGAGCACTTAAAGGAGGCAGAACAATAGCTGTGTTAGGATCAGGATTAAACAACATATACCCCCCGGAAAACCACAGGCTTTTTAAGAAGATCACAGAAACAGGAGTTGTAGTGACAGAGTATTCAAAAGACAGCCCCCCGCTTGGACGCCATTTTCCGATGAGAAATAGGATCATCAGCGGACTTTCACTCGCATCGGTCGTTTTAGAAGCAACGCTAAAAAGCGGCTCTCTGATCACAGCACAACTGGCGCTGGATCAAAACAGGGAAGTAATGGCTGTGCCCGGAAACATCACATCAAAGCTCAGCCAGGGGACAAATTGGCTGATCCAGAATGGGGCAAAAGCCATCACATCCTGGGAAGATGTGGTAGAAGAATTTCCGGAACCCTATAAAGAACAATTCTCACAAAAAAAGCACAAAATAAAGGAGATCGGCCCCTCGCTCTCACCCCGGGAAAAAGTCATCTATGATCTTCTGAAAACGGATTCTGTAACCCATATTGATGAACTTGTTACATCCTGTTCTCTTTCTGTGCCTGAAGCGCTATCGATTCTGTTAAAACTGGAGCTTGAAGATATGATCCATCAGTCACCTGGAAAATTTTATCAGAGGAAACTTTAATGGCAAAACATTTGGTTATCGTTGAATCCCCCGCCAAGGCAAAAACTCTCAGTCGCTATATCGGAAATGACTATCTTGTGATGGCATCTATAGGCCACATCCGCGACCTTCCCAAAAAAAAACTGGGTGTTGACATTGAAAATGATTTTTTACCTGAATACATCCTGATACCTGAACGTAAAAAATTGGTTTCAGAATTGCAGCAGTCGGCAAAAGACATGGAGTCCGTGTTCCTCGCCGCTGATCCCGACAGAGAAGGAGAAGCCATATGTTGGCACCTCTCTAAGATCCTGGAAAAATACAACCAGAACATCCACCGTGTAATGTTCAATGAGATCACAAAAAGAGCCGTACAGAATGCATTTCTGAATCCTGGACGGATAGATCAGGACAAAATAAAAGCCCAGCAGACCCGAAGGATCCTGGACAGACTAGTCGGGTATCTGATCAGCCCTTTGTTGTGGAAAAAAGTCGGGCGGGGATTGAGTGCAGGCCGCGTCCAGTCCATAGCAGTCCGATTGATCTGCGAACGGGAAAAAGAAATAAAAGATTTTAATCCTGAAGAATACTGGACGATCACTGCATCTCTGGAGGCATCCAACCCTCCTGTTTTTACCGCAAGCTTAGTTAAAATCGCCGATAAGAAAGTAAAAGTAGAAAACAAGGAGCAGGCCGGCACTATCGTAAATGACCTGAATTCCCTCCCCTTTACTCTTAAGGATATCACCGTCAAGGCAAAAACAAAAAATCCTCCTCCTCCCTATATCACAAGCAGCCTCCAGCAGGACGCTTTCCGCTTGCGTCGATTCTCAATAAAAAAAACCATGGTCATTGCACAGCACCTTTACGAAGGCTTGGAGATAGGCAGCCGGGGTCATGTGGGATTGATCACATACATGCGAACGGATTCTGTGCGGGTTTCCAATGAAGCGATGAATTCAGCGAGAGACTTCATCCAAAATAACTACAGCAATGCCTATATCCCGGAAAAACCCCGGGTATACAAGAATAAAAAACAAACACAAGATGCCCATGAAGCCGTACGTCCGACTTCCTTTGACCTTCCTCCAGAACTAGTCAAGCCTTTCCTGAACAAAGATGACTATAAACTGTATACAATGATCTGGAACCGGTTTATAGCTTCTCAGATGAGTCCTGCCCTTATTGAGGAAACCAGCTTTGATATCCGTGCAGGAAAATACCAGTTCAAAGCAAAAGGAGAAGTTATTAAATTCGACGGCTTCCTAAAACTTTATCAAAAGCAGGATAAAGAAGAAAATGCGGACAAGAAAGATAAGACCCTGCCCAAAGCCGAGGCGGGAGAAATACTCAAGCTCCACGATATCGAATCCAAACAAAATTTCACACAGCCCCCCCCTCGATATACCGAAGGAAGCCTTGTCAAAGAGCTGGAAACACGGGGAATAGGGCGGCCCAGTACCTATGCCCCCATCATTGCAACGATTCAGGGCCGCACCTATGTCATCAAAGAACAGGGAAAGTTCATCCCGACAGAGCTGGGTCTTTTTGTGAATGATTATTTGATAGAAAACTTCCCTGAGCTGATGGAATTTGAGTTCACATCCAGCTTTGAAGAAATCCTGGACCATATTAGCGAAGGACAGCAGGACTGGCAGCTTTATCTTAAATCTTGCTACACTCTTCTCAAAAACAACCTGGACAAGGCCATGAAAGAAGAAAGTATAAAGCCTAAAGGGATTCCTTCTGAGGAAAACTGTCCGGAGTGCGGAAAACCGCTGGTTATCAAAGAAGGCCGCTACGGACGTTTCAAAGCCTGTACCGGTTATCCCGACTGCACATACAAACAGAGTATAACCAAAAAGAAAGCCACTCCTCTCGATGAAAAATGTCCGGAATGCGGATCTCAACTCGTCCTTCGCCATGGAAAATACGGGCCGTTCACCGCGTGTTCTAACTACCCAGAATGCAAATATATAAAAAAAGAGAGCAAAGACACAGGCATTGCTTGTCCGGAAGAAGGCTGCGGCGGAACGATCATCCAGAAAAAAACCCGAAAAGGAAAAATCTTTTTTGGCTGCAGCAATTTCCCAAAATGCAAATATGCCACGTGGGATGAGCCTGTCGATCAACCCTGCCCGGAATGCGGAAGGCATTTTATCCTCAAAAAAAGGCGGATCAAAGAAAATCCCACTCTTTACTGCAGCAGCGATAACTGCGCTTACGAAGAAGAAGCGGATAATCCAACACCTCAAGAATAGACCGCCTGCTCGCCATACATACACCTTTTCCAGTATAATATTTTAGCGCAGATCCTTGACACGGCGTTACAATGGACAAAAAGCTGAAACAATTCCTGAGCTATTTGGAACACGAAAAAAATGCCTCTCCTCACACGATCGATAGTTACAAAAGGGACCTAACCCAACTCGCACAATACCTAACTAAAAATCAGATTCGTTTGGTAAATACCGATCATATTGTGTTGAGAGGCTTTCTTGCGACTCTTTATGAAAAACAGTGGAAAAAATCAACTATCGCCCGGAAACTCGCAGCCATCCGTTCTTTTTTTCAATACAGCCTGAAGCAAAGATGGATCGAGGATAATCCCGCAAAATTGCTGTCCACTCCAAAACTAGACAAACACATTCCTTCCTTCCTCTCAGAAGAGGAAATGCAAAAATTCCTTGATCTGCCCATTTCGAACAAGCCTCTGGACCTGAGGGATAGAGCCATGCTTGAACTTCTGTATGCAACAGGATTGAGAGTGGGGGAACTGGTAGGATCAAACATCGAGGATATAAATTTCCCCGAACGCCTCATCCGTGTCAGGGGGAAAGGGAAAAAGGAACGGATACTGCCTTTTGGCAAAACAGCAGAGGAGAGCCTCCAATCATACCTCCGTGTCAGGTCTTCAATTCACAAAGGAGAGATAGACGAAAGAGCGGTGTTTTTGAACGTCCGGGGAGGCCGGATCACATCACGGTCCGTGCAGAGAATAGTCGACTCACATTTCAGGCAGACAGCACTCAGACGGAAAATCAGTCCTCATTCTCTGCGGCATTCCTTTGCCTCCCATCTCTTGAGCAGAGGCGCAGATCTTCGTGTCATCCAGGAACTTCTGGGACATGAAAGCCTGGCAACAACACAAAAATATACACATCTTGATCTCAAACATCTTTTAGATACATATAAAAAAAGCCATCCCCGTTCTTAACCTTGTTTAAGGAAGGTAAACCACTAGAGGCAATTTAAACTTAAGATGTCTACATCTATTTCCATTTTTACAAGAGCAAAGGAATCTATCTTTCTGATTATATTAAAGTTAACATAAAATAACATCTTGGCCTCATCTTTGCATATATAAAAGAATAAGGAGGTCAAAATGAAATATTTTATTATCAGAGGCATGGTTCTCAGCCTTGCGTTTCTTCTTGTATTCAGCACCCTTGCCCCTCTTCAGGCAGCGGAAAACTCAGCAGCAGTAAAAAAAATCAACATCAATTCCGCAACTCTCGTCGAACTTCAAGAGCTGCCCAGTATCGGGGTGAAAATCGCCCAGCGCATTATCGATTTTCGTAAAAAGAACGGAAATTTCAAAAGAATCGAAGAAATCATGAAGGTTAAAGGAATCGGTGAAAAGACATTCCTTCGGTTTAAAGATCTCATCACAACCGGGACGTCTTCTACATCAAAAAAATAGGCCCTGACCAGAACCCTCTACGACACAAAAAAAGCCAGGGCTGCGAAATCCATTTCAGCTCGCAGTCCTGGCTATGAATTCTCACCCGGGAATAACCTGGATTATTCA
>CBDVEQ010000129.1:0-7576 GCA_965373045.1 uncultured bacterium
TTTTGATCGATTTATCGAACTGCTCAGGGAAAGGGTGATTGTGGTGCAAACCGGCCTTTTTGGCGCTCTGATGGAGGTCCGCCTGGTTAATGACGGGCCTGTTACATTTGTAATTGAAAAATAGAGAATTAGAATGAAAACTAGATGTAATGGTCTCCCATATAACCGTTTTTATGAATAAAGCAGGCTAGACCATATCGAGTATATGCCCCATCTTTTCTTTTTTAGTCTTCAGATATTTCAGGTTTGTTGCGCAGGGGGGGATTTCGATCGGGACTCTTTCGATTATCTTTAATCCGTATCCCTCAAGACCGATGAATTTTCTAGGATTATTAGTGATCAAACGCAGCTGGGTGACTCCAAGGGATACAAGGATCTGCGCACCGATTCCGTAATCCCTGTGATCGTCTTGAAAACCCAGCGATCGGTTTGCTTCCACGGTATCCGCTCCTTGGTCCTGGATAGCATATGCTTTGATCTTATTGACCAGACCGATGCCTCTTCCTTCCTGATTTATCATGTAAAGGATGACCCCCTTTCCCTCTTTCTCGATCATTTCCATCGCGCGATGAAGCTGTTCTCCGCAGTCGCATCGTAGTGATCCAAGCGTATCTCCTGTGAAACACTGGGAATGGGCACGCACAAGAATCGGTGTGTCATTTTGGAGATTTCCTTTGACCAGAGCGATGTGATGTTCTTTAAGGATAGTATCTTCAAACACGGTTAGTCTGAATTTGCCGTACTGTGTAGGCAGGTCCGCTTCTTCGATTTTTTGGACCAGAGTTTCGTTTTTCATGCGGTACTTGATCAAATCCGCTATGGTAAGGATGGGGATTCCGTGAGTCTCGCCGAACTCTTCAAGCTGAGGCATACGGGCCATGGAACCGTCCTCGTTCATGATCTCGCAGATCACACCTGCCGGATTGAGTCCGGCAAGACGGGCCACATCAACCGAAGCTTCTGTCTGGCCTGCCCGCTGCAGAACTCCCCCTTTCATGAATTGCAAAGGGAAAATATGTCCCGGACGGGCCAGATCTGCTGGTTTTGTCTCCGGATCGATCGCAGTCAGGATAGTGTTGGCCCTGTCTTTTGCTGAAATGCCGGTTGTATTGCCTTTTTTAGCATCGATGGAGATCGTAAAGGCTGTTTGAAAACGGGTAGTATTATCTGTCACCATCAAAGGCAGATCCAGTTCTTTGAGCCTTTTGCTCTCCAGGGGCAGGCATATCAGTCCCCGTCCGTATCGGGCCATAAAATTGATGATGTCAGGAGTCGTTTTTTCTGCTGCAACCATAAGGTCGCCCTCATTTTCTCTGTCTTTATCATCCACTATGATAATTATCCTGCCGGCTTTCACCTCTTCAATGGCTTTTTCAACACTCACAACATGTGATTTTTTCTGCATATTGGAAATCCTTATTTTTATCTTTTTTGGAGCAATAAATTATACACGTATTTACCGATTATGTCACTTTCAACGTTGACAGAATCACCCCTTTTAAGAGCACTTAAATTCGTGTTTTCCAGGGTAATGGGGATGATGACAACTTCAAAAGAGGAAGGTTTGACTTCGGCGAGCGTTAAGCTGACTCCATTTACGGCTACAGACCCCTTTTCCACGAAGTAAGGATGAATACCCGGAGAAAGGGAAAATGTCATTCGTGTTTCTTCATTGCGGGTTGTGATTCTGAGGAGTTTTTCTGTTCCGTCGATATGCCCGGAAACAAGGTGACCGCTGAGAGGAGTGGAGAGAGTCAGCGGTCGTTCGAGGTTAAGAATATCCCCTCTCCTGCAAGCGCCCAGATTAGTCTTTTGGAGTGTTTCTCCAGAAAGACTAAAGGATGACTGGGTTTTTTCCTTTTTGATCAAACTCAGACATACACCGTTGACAGCAAGACTTTCCCCGATATTCAGTTGAAGGACCTCGCTTGAAGCTTCGATGACTATTTCCTGACGGCCTCGCCTGTAAGCGACAAAACGACCGATATGGCTGATAATACCTGTAAACATCAGAAATATCCCTCCACTATCATATCTTCATCGATGGTGAAAGACCGGACTTTTTTCAGGCGAAGGGAGTTCCTTAACACAGAGATGCCTTCCCCTTCAAAAAAAGTCGGTGCTTCCTTTCCTCCGATCAGTTTCGGCGAGATGGTAATATACATCTTATCAATAAGTTTTTTTTCCAGAAAAGAGGTCATCAATCGGCTTCCTCCCTCGACAAGAACACTGGAAATTTCTTTTGCTCCCAATTCTTGTAGAACCCGAACGAGATCAAGTCCGGCTGCATTTCCAGAGCACCGGATTACTCTTCCTCCACGGTCTTCAAGAAGCTTAAGTTTGTCATCCGGAGCGGATTCATGACAGAAAATCAAAATGTTTCCATCGGAAAGAGTCTGAAATATTTTGCTGTTGAGCGGGAATCGAAGATGGGAATCAAGAATGACTCGTGTCAGCTGTTTCCCTTCCCAGTTGGGATGGCGGATCGTCAGAATAGGATCATCCCGGATTATTGTGTTGATCCCAACCAGTATGGCGTCTTGTTCTCCCCGGAGCAGATGGACGTATTCCCGTGTGGATGAAGAGGATATCCACTTGGAAGACATTGTATTTGTAGCGATCTTCCCGTCCTGTGTGGTGGCTGTTTTGGCGGTCAGGAACGGGATATTGTGTGTGATGTACTTGAAATAGGCCTCATTGAGCCGGTTGTTTCTACTCTCCAGAAGTCCTGTTGATACGTTTATTCCGGCTTGTCTTAATTTTTTGAGTCCTTTTTTGTGAACGATGGGATTTGGATCCAGGGAGGAAATAACAGTACGTTCTATTTTTGAAAATATCAGGCTGTCCGCGCATGGGGGAGTTCGGCCGAAATGGACACATGGTTCGAGTGTGATATATGCTGTGCCTCCTTTCGCCCTTTTTCCAGCCATCTTGAGGGCGACTGCCTCAGCATGAGGTTTTCCAGGGCTCTCGTGGTATCCATACCCTACAATTTGGTCTTTATTGACGATAACAGCTCCAACATAGGGGTTTGGACTTGCCCATCCAAGAGCTTTTTCCGCCAGCCCATAGGCCATCTGAAGATAGGCGGAGTCTATGTTTATGTTCATGAGAGGAGGGCTTTGACGAATTCCTGTGCAGAGAAAGGAAGCAGGTCTTCTTCTCTTTCTCCGACGCCGATATATTTGATGGGAAGCTTCAATTCATCAACAATGCTTATAACACTTCCCCCTTTAGCCGTGCCGTCAAGTTTGGTCAGTATGATGCCTGTTAATCCGGAAAATTTTAAAAACTCCCTGGCCTGTGAAAGAGCATTTCGGCCGATACTCGCATCCAGAACAAGATAGATCTCATGAGGAGCTTTTTCTATTTCCCGCGAAATGATCATTCTGATCTTTTCCAACTCATTCATCAGGTTGATGTTGGTATGGATCCGGCCAGCAGTGTCGATAAGAAGAATGTCTGCTTTACGGGCTTTGAAAGACTGAACAGCATCATAGACCACGGAGGCGGGATCTGCTCCGTGCTGACCCTTAATTACCGGGCAATTCAGTCTTTTTCCCCATATAACAAGCTGTTCCTGTGCGGCGGCCCGGAAAGTATCTGCAGCCACAAGAAGAATTTCCGTACCATTCTTTTTGAAAAAGTGCGCCAGTTTTGCTAGAGCTGTGGTTTTCCCTCCCCCGTTCACACCCACGAACATAAATACTGAACCGGTCATATTGGGCTTGACTTCGGATGAGTACTGAGAAAGAATCTTCACCAGTTCTTTTCCGAGAATCTCTTTTATCTCGGGGAAAAGAGCCGTTTTTTCACTATGTGTCCTGATTGATTGGATGATTTTTTCTGTCGTCTCGATTCCCACATCGGAGAGAAGGAGGATTTCTGTAAGTTCATCCAGGATTTCTTCTCTGTCTTTTCCGCTGTGCAACAGGTCATCCAGCGTCTGTTTGAATATTTGCCGGGTTTTTATCAGCTTGTCTTTTAGTCTTTTGATCACAGCAAACCAATTATACCCAATCAGATCGTATGCTTCAATGGCCTGGCATTCCGGGCTTAATCTTTATTGTGGATTAAAAGCAGTTATGCTAAAGTGTATTGCTTATATTGAAATATACGATGTATGAAACAATTTGGATATATAGACCTCCTGAGAAAAACGCCCGGGTTCTATCCCGTGAGATCGGACAGAGTATTGAATTTTCCCAGATACTGATAAACCGCGGAATAACAACAGCGGATTCAGCCCACCGATTTCTATATGGAACCCTGGATGATCTTCTGGATCCTTTTTTAATGACAGGAATGCGCGAAGCGGTCGACCGGCTGCTTCAGGCGATCGACCAGAAAGAAAAAGTCATCATTTTTGGAGATTATGATGTGGATGGAATTCTTTCGGTTGTCATCTTGTCAAAAGCGCTGGCATCTTTTGGAGTGGATGTCTCTTATTTTATTCCGGATCGGCTGAAAAAAGGATATGGGATCAAAGAAGAGTATTTGGAGATCGTCCTGGAGAGAAAGGCGAGCCTTGTGATCAGTGTAGATTGCGGCATGAGAGCTGTGGCCTTTGCCTCCCGTGCTAAGGAGAAGGGAATTGATGTTATAATAACCGATCATCATCAGCCGGGTTCTGAGCTTCCTGATGCACTTGCTGTTCTTAATCCGGTCCTGAGCAGTGCAAATTATCCGGATAAACAGTTGGCCGGAGTCGGTGTTGTTTTTAAATTAATACAGGGACTCTTCCAGAAAAAGGGAAAGGAAGCTCTGCTTCCTCATTATCTTAAACTGGTGTCCATTGCAACAATTTCTGATGTTGCGGGATTAAGAGGGGAGAACAGACTGTTTGTTAAATTTGGGTTAAAGGGCTTGGAAGAAGCGGTCAATCCCGGATTGGTGAGTCTTCTGGAATCATGTGGACTACATGACCGCCCGGTTACGGTTGGAGATGTGGGCTTCCGAATGGGCCCGCGGATTAACGCAGCCGGGCGCTTGGGAATGACGGATCTGGCCATCCAACTGTTTTTTGTACGTTCAAGAGAAGAAGCAAATAATCTGGCAAAGAAACTGAATAAGCTGAATTCTAAAAGACAGAAGATCGAAGAGGGGATAAACCGGCAGGCCATAGATCAAATCAAAAGAAATTCGCTTGATCAGAAATATCGCTTCTTGATTCTGGGATCTGAAGAATGGCATCGGGGAGTTATTGGGATCGTCGCCTCTAAAATAAAGGATGCTTTTTACCGTCCCGTTATCCTGTTCGCTTATGAAAATGGAAAGGCTTTTGGCTCAGGCAGGAGCATCCCTGAATTTTCTTTGATCGATTGCCTTAGTGAAAGCAAAGATTATCTGGTGAACTACGGAGGTCACACACTGGCTATCGGTTGCGAGCTTTCATTGGATAAAATGAGCGCTTTTAAAGAAGCTGTCAATTCTTATGCCCTTTCCCGCTTAACAGATGATGTTCTGAAGAGAAGGATCAAAATTGATTCCAAGATCGATTTTAACAATATCAATTTCTCTTTTTTGAATGTGTTTTCTCTTCTTTCTCCATTTGGTGTGGGAAATCCCAAGCCGATTTTTGTAACGGAGGCGGTCCAGGTTGTAGCCGAACCCAAAAAACTTCAGGGGAAACATTGCAAACTTCTCGTCAGGCAGAATGGAAAATATTTTGAGGCTCTTGCATGGGGGCGGGGAGACTGGGCAGACACCATACAAAAAGGAGATGTCATCAATCTGTGTTATTCTCTCCAATTTTCAGAGTATCTCGGAGAGGAACAACTCAATCTCAATCTGATTGACATTAAGAAATAGAACCTTCCTCTTTGTTCTGTATTTATTCTCCATATCTGGGGTATAATATTTGTGAATCTGATGAACACACACTTTTCAAGAATACTAAAATTATTTTTAGCCCTGGGTTTATTCTTCGTTCTTAGTGTGATTGTATTCAACATGATCTCCCGATCAAGATCAAAAGTGAAAATCGAGAGAGGAACAGACAGGTCCGCAACAGAAAGGCTGGAAAGCAGGGAAAAGATCAAGCATTTCGAAGTTGTAAAAGGAGCAAAAAAGAATTTCGATTTTACGGCTGGCCGGCATTATTTAGGAAAGGATGGTCTCTATCATTTTGAGGAGGATGTTCATGCTGTTCTGACAAAAAGAGGGAACAGGAAGGAGATCATACTTGAAGGAAATGAAGTCATTCATGATAAGGACCGATCATTTTTTCGACTTACCGGAAAGGCCCGGATAGAGTCTGGAGATTTGATCGCGACATCTTCTTCTATCGAGTATTTTCAAAAAAAAGGCGTCTTCTCCATTAATGAGGGAGTTGTCTTTAAATCTAAAAAGACCGAAGGCTTCGCCGACCGGATGGAGTACTTTGATATTCAGCAGAAGATCAGGTTGATAGACAATGTGAAGATTCACATGAAGATCAACATTAAAAACAGCCTTCCACTGACAATCATGACGGATATGCTGGAGTTCAGACAGAAGGAAAAAAGTGGAATTGCTGTTGGACAAGTGCAGCTTATTCAAGGGAAGAGTACGATTTCGGCTGATCAGGCATCCTTCTTTCTGACTAAAGACGGCGATTATATTAAAGAGGTGACCTTGAAGGGAAAGGTTGTGGCTATCCTTAATCAGGATGAACAGGGCGGAACATCCAAAGGCGCAAAACCCTTGTTTTCTATTTATAAAAGCAGGAGGGAGATCAGGGCAGAAGAGCTGGTCATCCGAGGCTTTCGCGATCTATCTCGGATACATACTTTCCAAGCAAAACAGGATTGCTCGACCCGGTTCATTTCTTCAACTGGAGAGGAAACACAGATCCAGGCCGGGACTATAGATTTTGTCCTTACGCGTAAAGGAAAGTTAAGGGATTTAAAACTCTTACAAAAAGCAAGAATAGTAGAAAAAGATAGAGATGGGAAGACCCTAATACTCCTGGAAGGGGACGAGATTGTCATTGAAAGAAATAGAAATGTTCTGAATATCAAGGAGGGCGATGGGCTGATCCCAAGATTCAAGAATCAGGGCATCGATATTACCGCTGGGGTTATTTCTGTCAATATTAAAACCGGGGAATTTGAAGCCTTGGATGATCTGAAAGCCATACTCGAGATGGGCGGACAGGACAAGAAAGAGGCAGGATTATTCTCTTTGGACACGCCTGTGTTTATTACAGCTGCCTACATGAGATATTTTCCGAAGACCGAACGTTTTCAGTTTAAAGAGAAGATCAAAATCTGGCAGGCGAATACGGTTCTTCAGGCTGAGGAGATTTTTCTACAGGAGGAAACCGGTGAGCTTCAATGTTCCGGAAAAGTCAGTTCGACATTGATGTATCAGGCCGATGAAAATTCACCCAAGAGGAAAATCTTTATTTCGGCTGAAAAGATGCATTATGATCCTGCAAGAAAAATCATGTCTTATGAGGAGAAGGGTCTTATCAAGGTCGAGGATATCTCGGTCGAAGCGAAAATGGTTTTTGTCTGGTTGGATGCGGAAAAGGGAGGTCTTCTGAATATTTTAGCCAGGGACAATGTCATATTCAAGCAGGGAAAGCGAAAAG
>CBDVEQ010000130.1:0-7568 GCA_965373045.1 uncultured bacterium
TTATGAGGTATTAGTTTCCTTTTGTTGGCAAAGAGCGGAAGTATTTTTTGCTAAATAATCATTTCCTGTATTTTTATCAACAAATTTTTCCATTACACCATTATTGTTAATAGATATTCTGAACAAAACCGATATGGGGGGATAGATCGGACCTTTCATTAAGTCTTTCATCAATTCTTTATTTTTGAAGACTAGCTATTCCAGAAATCTTTAAGGTCCAGGCATAACTACACGGAGGATTTTCTTGAACCGAATCTGGAACAGTGACTAAAAAACCATTTCCTACTTTTTCCCATTCCAGTGTCCCCTCGATTCCCAGCATCGAAATTTTGGCATCATCATCTGGGGCGAACGAGGACACCCAAATCTTAGAAGGCGGCGACTGCTCATTCTCACTACCTAAATAAATAGCATAGACCGTCCCGTCATTTTGTTTTGTCAAACACACTTTTCCTTCTTTATATGGAAAAATCGGGCGTGAATTGTAAATGGCTTCACTATTAACAGCCATCCATTTTCCCAATTTTTCCAATCGAACATACGCTTCATCGTACCAGGTGCCTTCCGGACTCGGCCCGATATTGAGCAGTAAATTGCCGCCCTTGGATACGATATCCACCAGCATGTGAATCAATTCTCGACTCGATTTGAATTGAGGATTGAAGCTGTACGACCATCCGCCCCCCATGATGATGCAAGACTCCCAGGGATATGGAAGCATTTTTTCGGGAACATGATTTTCCGGTGTCAAATAATTTTGATAAGGCCCAGCAACCGCCCGATCGACAACTATCAATTCCGGCTGTTTCTCTCTTGCTTTTTTGACAAGTTCACCCATTCGTATATCCTGACTCTGTAGATTAACTTGTTTGAAATTTTTTCTTGTCCTGTAAGCCCTCAATTCCTGTTCTGTGTAAGGTTGAACCCATCCACCATCAAGCCATAAAATGTCGATTTTCCCATAATCGGTCATCAATTCCATAATTTGGCTATGAGTAAACTCTATAAATTTTTCCCAACGATCGGGATATTTTTCTATGTCATAATTGACATTTCTATCCGGAGTGGCAAAGTACGGCCACCAGTAATATTCACTATGCCAATCGGGTTTGGAGAAGTAGGCCCCCGTCCATAAACTCTCATTTCTGAAAGCATCGAATATTTCTTTGGTGACATTGGATTTTGGATTTGTGTTAAATGGACAGTCTTTATCTGTAATTTTGTAATCCGTATATTTTGAATCAAACATACAAAAACCGTCATGATGCTTTGTCGTGAAAACAACGTATTTCATCCCGGCCGCTTTGGCTGCCTTCGCCCATTTTTGGGGATTGAAATTCACAGGATTGAAAGTCTTTTTTAGATTTTCATAATCGGTTTTGTATTCTCCATAACTTTTATGCCTTCCTTTTGTCCTCCTGGTCCAACCGACATCTTCGGAACACAATGACCACGATTCCACGATACCCCACTGGCTGTAAGGCCCCCAGTGCATGAGAAGACCAAATTTTAAATCCTGCCATTTTTCAAGTTTGTTTAAAACAACAGGGTCTGATTCGGGGAAATACTGTTTTGGACTCTGTTGAGAATAAAGACTTGTATATAGTCCAGCAAAAACAATAATAATAATTAATCTTTTAAACATGAGAAATTCACATCGTTTTATATTCAAATTTTGTCTCCTGCGAATTATGCGACCCTCTCTTTCAGAAAACCATGTTAACCATTATCAACACATATACCAAAGATGTCCCTCATTGTGTGCATCTTTATATCAGAGGTCTAACTGGGGGTCAAATCAACAATCGATAGAAGAGATTTTTGATTTGTAAACATCTGCCATTGATTCTATAATTATTGGAAATCAGAAAAGGAGACATGCAATGAGCAAAATTTATGATCTCCCTCAGATCAAAGAAGTATTAAAGTCACTCCAACCCATCAAAGAGATCGAAGAAGGCTTTGTGGCCTATTCCGAAGGCAAAGCAGTGATCCCCCCTGTTGGGGAGTTGGTATTCAATGAACCTCCAGGCGATGTTCACATAAAATACGGCTATCTAATGGATGATGATTACTACGCCATCAAAATTGCTTCAGGATTTTTCGAGAGCCCCTCTTCAAGCCGGTATACAAGTGATGGACTCATCCTACTTTTTAAAAAAGGAACAGGCGAGCTGGCCTGTGCTCTTCTGGACGAGTGCCATCTCACGAACGTACGTACCGCAGCCGCAGGTGCTGTGAGCGCCAAATATTTGGCTCCAAAAAATATCGAATGTATAGGTGTTTTAGGCGCGGGAACACAGGGCCGGATGCAGGTCGAATATTTAGCGCCTGTCATCGACTGCAAGGAGGTCATGGTGTGGGGCATGAATCAGAACGAACTGGATGACTACAAAAAGGACATGGAACCTTTGGGATACCGCATCCAGACAACCTTGAACACCGAAGATATTGCCGACCGCTGCAATCTTATCGTCACCGCGACTCCCTCAAAATCCCCCTTATTGTCCGCCGATAAAGTCCGCAAAGGAACGCATATTACGGCGATGGGATCCGACACCCAGGAGAAAATTGAATTGGATCCGAGGATTCTCCAAAAAGCCGATATCGTTGTCGCTGACAGTATCAGCCAGTGTCTTTTGCGGGGCGAGATCCATCAGGCCCTGAAGGCCGGTGTGTTGGAAAGAGAGCGAATCGTGGAACTTGGGAACGTGATCGCCAAACCTGAACTTCGCAGAACCTCCGAGGAACAGATCACCATTGCAGACCTGACCGGAGTGGCGGTTCAAGACATTCAGATCGCCAAGGCCGTCTATCATGCCTTGGAAACCATGGAATAGCTGGATTTTACATGTCAACAATGTGTTTTCTCTGTTTCCCTCTTGAGGACTTCAATTTCTCTAGGAATGACTTATAACCTCCTAGCCGCTCAAAATCTTCTGATGGAAATCATCGGGAAAAAGGATTTGTGCTCAGTGTAGGACA
The DNA here is from genome assembly GCA_965373045.1 of uncultured bacterium. GTDB lineage: Bacteria > Acidobacteriota > Aminicenantia > Aminicenantales > Aminicenantaceae > DAOVDI01. Next base: position 2,986 of record CBDVEQ010000130.1, read on the forward strand.
TTGGATAAAATAAGGCCTCAGGTTCAAGAAAATACATGGGAGGGACAACATGAGATTGTTTTCTATTCATATCAGTATATTCAGGCTGGTTAAACTCTCTGTGCTGACTGCGGTGTTGACACTGTCTGCCTTAACTCTGCCTGCGGTGGCCCTGAGAACCGATGGGGCTGAGGGCCGTGCCCTCGATCCCATCATGTTCTGGGATTTTGAAAAAAACAATAATAAAACTTCCATAGAAGGCATCAGCGGATCGGCGGATATTTTGGAGGGCAATTGTAAGGAAGCAAAGGGGATTAAGGGATCTGGTCTGAGATTGGACGGCTTTACAGCCTGTTTGAGGCGTAAGGCTGAAGACAAAAAAATACCATCTGACGAATTCACTATAGAAGCCTGGGTGGCACTGGGCAATTATCCCTGGAACTGGTGCCCGATTTTCACCACGGAATCCAATGAGGTGATGGGATATCGTCTGTTGCTTGGCCCTCTTGGACAGATTTCCCTGCAGGGCGCCATAGGAGAACAGTGGATATCATGCAGTAGTCGACAGGAGGTTGTGCCCCTCCATCGATGGATTCACATTGTTGGTGTCTACCGGGCGAATAAAGACATGGCTTTGTATCTGAACGGTGCACTGATAGCCTCCAATCCCATACAGGGGAAAATCCAATACGCGAGGAATTCGGAATGCCGTATAGGAATGGTCGCAAGTCCGGGCAAACCCTCCGACATCCACCGCACCTGGGGAACGATCGCCGCCTATTATGGTATCGATGGAATAGTGGATGAAATCAAAGTCTTTAACAAAGCCCTTTCGGAAAAGGAAATTGTCGGTTCATTTTCATCTGTCGCCGGCAAAGAGGCGGACATCGAACCCAGGCGGCTGCCCTTCATCAAGAAGCATCCCGGGCGATTCGGCGCTTTTTATACAAAGCTAAAATATTACCCCGGTTGGGACGACCTCTGGCCAGTCGAGCAGGATCCCGATGTGGTCGTCTGTTTTGAGAAATCCCCGGTCAAACTTATCTTCTGGAGAGGGATTCGCTACGGCGCCTCCTGGGTTTCCGAGAATGAAAACTGGATGACGGATCAGAGCGTCGAAGCCTGGGAGCACGGCGATGCGGACAGGGAGGGTTGCTTCGAGCACATGCAGGATCGCCACTGCCGGTTTTCTCACGTCCGCATCATCGAGAACACTCCGGCGAGGGTGGTGGTCCACTGGCGCTATGCTCCGGTCAGTGCCTACAACAACACCTGGCGTCCCGATCCCAAAACGGGCTGGGAGTGCTGGATCGATGAATACTACTACATCTATCCCGATGCCACGGCCATCCGCCGGGTTTCCTGGAAAAAAGGCACCCTGGGTCAGCCCAGGCAGTTCCAGGAATCCCTGGCCCTGCTGCATCCAGGCCAGGTCATTTCCGGCTTGCTGGAGAAGGAATTCGCTTTTGTGGCCGATTATGACGGCCGCACCGGCAAGGCCCTGTTCGTTGAAAACCCGAACCAGCCGCCCTACGGGCCCTTCAGCTGGGATAAGTCCGAAACCTACACCATCCAGCAGTACAATTTTAAATCGGAGCACAAACCCTTCATCTGCTTCGAACCAGGCAATAAAATGTACATCCGACACAACGGCCTGAAATCCTATGATAAAGCCGGGGGATGCAACCACTTCCCCGTGGGGCAGGCCCGCTGTGACGGGAGGACGACACGGATGGCGGACCGCCCGTCTCACTGCTCAGGGTTCCCCATTTCCGATCCCGTGATCCATGAGGATGGCGACAGGTTCTATTGGTGCGGCCTGTACGGCATGAAGGACATGGACATCAATCGGATCGTACGCTTCGGAAGGTCCTGGGCCTATGCGCCGGAGCTTATCCCAGCGGGCCCGGAGACCGAATCGAGGGGATTTGACAGAAGCCGCAGGTGCTATCAGCTGCTAAACAAAGGGGATAAGCCCGCCAGCCTGGAATTCACGCTGCAAGGCAGCGGGGATAATCCCGTTGACAATCCCGCTTTTTATATCAAAAACTGGAACGCAGAAGGCGCCAGAGTGATTGTGGACGGCAGAGAAATCAGGGACTGTGAGATCGGGGTCACCCACAAGCTGGAGGGAACGGATCTGGTCGTGTTCCTGTGGCTTGAAGCCGGCGCCCCCACCAGTATCCGAATTATACCGGAATAAAGAACAGAGATAGCGCCGAAGGATTTTGGGTGCTCACCCAGTCAACTGTTGTTACTAAACCGAAATCCACGTAAACTTCGCTACTCGGGCCCGAGTTCTTAAAATTCGGTGTTCCTGTACTTGTTCTTCATCTCATCACACCTCTTTCTCATCTTTGCAAGGATATCCTTGTGGTCGGAATTTGAGGCAAGATTGACAAGTTGGTCCGGATCGGTTTTTAGATCGTGCAGAAACTCGAAGACAGGTTTCTGTTCGAAATACCTGGCATAAACGTAACGATCTCCTCGGACTCCTTCCCATTTCGGAATGTCCGGGTTATTCATCAAGTGTTCACAGAAGAAATCGTCTCGCCAGTCGGGGGCACTTTTACCCTGCAGCAATGGAGTAAGACTGCTGCCCTGGTAGTGTGTCGGGATCTCTACTCCGGCGAGGTTGAGCATTGTGGCAGGCACATCTATATTAAGAGTTATCTCATCCTTTACGGCACCACGTTTTACTTCTGGTAAGCTCGGGTCATAGATAATAAGAGGAACCCGGAGTGATTGCTCGTAATGCGACCATTTTCCGGCAAAACCGCGATCGCCCATGTAATATCCATTGTCACTCATGTAGATAATGATTGTATTGTCGGCAAGGTGAAGCATCTCGAGCTCTTTCCGAATACGGCCAACTACCCGGTCAACACCACTAATCATTCGAAAATAGGCCTTCATATTCCTCTGGTATTTCTCCGGCGTGTCCCAGCGCCAGAAATAGCGCTTGCGGTTCATGGACTTCTTTAGAAATTCTGGTTGGCTCTCAAAGATCGAAGAATCGGAAAGTCGCGGGGCTGGGATTTCCACATCCTCATACATGCCGTCCATTGCTTTGGGCCATGGGAAGTGGTTCTTCTTGTCATCATCCGCCGCATGCACTGCATTGAAACTGATCGAAAGGCAAAAGGGCTTTCCCCTGGGATTGCCACTCAAGAACTCAATGGCCCGGTCACCGGCCAACTCTGTCTCGTGTCGCATGGTGCCATCTGGTTGTTTCTTGAAATAGGGGTACCCTCCATGCGGTTTGAAGAAGTCGAACATGTTAGATTCCGGCTTCCCCTCGGTCCTCACCCCGTACTTCCCGATGAATCCGGTGCAGTAGCCCGCCTCACGCAGCAGGGCCGGATAGCTATCAGCCATATGAGCAGGACTGAGGGGCGGTGTGCCAAAGGTGTATTGATGGGTTCTCTCATACAATCCGGTCAAAATGGAAGCTCGGCTGGCCGCGCAGATAGAGGTGGTGACAAAGGCATTACTGAACCGTACGCCTCCGGCGGCCAGGCTGTCGATCACCGGAGTCTGGATGATGGGGTGCCCGGCACAGCCCAGTGTATCGTTGCGCTGGTCATCGACAAGCAGAAACAGGATGTTGGGCCTACTTGTTGCCTCATCACAATTAAGCATCTGCGAGCAAGCCGAAACGGCTGCTGCAGTGGTTATCATACTCAAGAAGTCTCGTCGTGAAATTTTCGTAATCATCATATATCCTTCAAAGGCTAACATTAATGCATACCGACGCAAACGACGGTAAGCGACCATAAAGAAAACCGAGCGGACTAAACGGACGCGATATGGTCTTGAACAATGATGCTGCGGCACTATCGGAATTGACATCATTGCTTATTGACACATGATATTCCCGGGAAGGAGCTGTGTTCCTGTCCGTGAGTGAACCACAACTGCACAGAAGCAGAAATGCAACACTAATTGCCATTATCGTTTTCATTGCATTGTTTTTGGGAATTCGTTAGCTGGGCCTTTATGGATAAACACTACGTATCTTCCTCCATTTAAAGAATATGGCTCCATATCATTAGGTATATTTTCCTGTGTCAAAACTTCTATTGCCGCCCATTTTTCAAATAGAGTGGTTGGTGAGAACAGATTTTTCTGATTCTTATCGTATACTTGCATAGAAATATATTCAGAAGTTGATCTATTAGTTACTTCGCTTCTTCTTGGCATAAACTTTTGCCAAAGTTCTTCTGTTTTATTAACAGAAAGTGACATTTCCATGTGTATACCAATTAATTTCTTTGGTATTAGTATTTCAATTCGTGATTCCATTTCTACCCTTAGGAGAGTTATAACAAGTTATTCTATAGTTTTCCATATACAATATACATAAATTGGTTTGTATTCTTTCTGGTAATGTCTTTTGCTGATTCAAGGGTGGAGCCTATCCTAAGCTTGTGGATTTGAAGAATTCGGTTTAATCCCCGTATTTGGCCCAAGGAGCCAGACGAGCGACTCCCCCACTCTGCAGAAAATCATCCGTTTTCAATGAATTAATAGGAGTAATAAATGAATGTGAAGATGGTAGCGGGGGTTGGATTTGAACCAACGACCTCCGGGTTATGAGCCCG
>CBDVEQ010000131.1:0-7564 GCA_965373045.1 uncultured bacterium
GTTATGACGGGTTTGCGGTGGATAACCACAGCTTCACCCGCCATGCCTTGCATCTATACCAATCTCGACCCGTGAATAATCCAGGTTAGAAGCCAATTCAAATCAGTTGGCTTGCTTCATAAGAAACGCCTGAGGATACATGTGGATAATTTTTTCTATAATGTATTCCTCGATCTCCTGAGCAGTTCGTAAACTCATCGCTTTCTGAACGATTTTTCTGACATTCTTATATTCGACTGACCGCAAAGTCTTCTTTATCTTGGGAATAAAGATCGGATTCATACTGAATATTTTCAATCCAAATCCAAGCATAACAAGCGCAGAAAGCGGATCTGCTGCCATTTCTCCACATACAGTCACTTCTGTCCCATTTTTTATGGAGGTCTCAATGACATATTTCAGAATCCGCAGTATAGAAGGATGAAGTGGTTTATAAAGATAGGAAACAAGCTCATTGGCTCTGTCAACGGCCAGATAATACTGAATGAGATCATTCGTACCGATGCTTAAAAAATCAACCTCCTTGACCAACAGATCCGTGATCGCTGCTGCTGCAGGCACTTCGATCATAGCCCCAAGGGGGATATTTTCATTGAATTTGATATTTTCACTCCGAAGTTCGCTTTTCACATCTTCGAGAAGGCTTTTTGTCTCAACAATCTCTTCGATCTCCGTGATCATGGGGATGAGAACCCTAACATTTTTATGGACACTCGCTTTTAAAATCGCTCGAAGCTGTACCCGAAAGATATTTTGATCTCTCAGTGAGAACCGTACGGCACGGAGCCCCAGTGCCGGGTTTGGCTCTTTCTCCATATTCATCTGAGACATATATTTTTCCCCCCCAAGATCCATGGTTCGGATAATAACAGGAGAAGGAAAAGCATTTTCGGCTATCCGAGAGTAAATCTCAAAATGATCCTCTTCCGAGGGTAAGGACGGTTTTTGGAGATAGAGAAACTCAGATCTGAAAAGACCTATTCCCTCTGCACCAAGGGACATCGCATGTTTCACCTCCTCCGGAAGTTCGATATTGGCCATCGGTTTAAAATCTATTCCATCCAGAGTCCGGGAACTTAACTTGGCTGTCTTTCGCAGTTCTTTCCGATAATCATCATACTTTTTTTTCTTGCCCTCAAATTCTTTTCTGATCGCAGAGGGAGGATTGATAATAACTTCCCCAACAGTACCATCGACAATAATGAAATCCCCATTTTTTACTCTTCTGGTAATATCCCGCAATCCGACAACAGCCGGAATATTCAAAGACCGGGCAAGGATGGCTGTGTGCGATGTCTGGCCTCCTATATCCAGGGCGACAGCAAGAATATCGCCTCTGCTGAGAGACGTGGCAGCCTCAGATGGGAGAAGATCATGAGCAACAAGTATATTATCCCTTTTGGTCTCCTTTAGCTTTTCCTCTGTCGGATCCAGATTCCGGTATACCCTGGACAGAACATCTGAAACATCCGATTGTCTCTCTCTAAGATATTCGTCAGCAATGGATTCAAATATCTTGCGGTATTTATCATGAATTCGGGAAATGGCCCATTCCGCCCGGACCTTTTCTTCCTTGATGATCCGCTCGACTCCCGAAATCATTGACTTATCCTTAAGAATAATAAGGTGCGCTTCAAAAATGAAAGAATGCTCCTCCCCGATCGTAACTTTAATCTCGTCTTTGATCTGAACAAGTTGTTCCTGGGTTCGCAAAACAGCTTTTTCGAAACGTTCCATCTCTTCTGCCACCTGAGAGGCGGAAATACTTTCCTTTCTTCTCGTAAAGATCATTCTTTCCGTGAGATAGACTTCTCCCAGGGAAACACCAGGAGAAACGCCAATCCCTCTAAGTTTGATATGATCCATTACAAATCTACTCTTCTTCTCCAAATTTATTATTGATCAACGCGAACAGCTCCTTTATAGAGCTATCCTCGTCAGGCCCCGAAATTTTTAATACAATTTCAGACCCCATGGTGGCTGCCAGTGTAAGTATGCCAAGAATGCTTTTCCCATCAATCTCATTACCGTCTTTAACGATTATGACCGATGACTGAAATCGGTTGGCCAGATTAACGAACTTGACAGCTGCTCTTGCATGGAGTCCCAGCTTATTCTTAATCCTTACAGCTTGTTCGATCATTTGGTGAAAAAATCCGTTTTATTTTGTGTTTAAAAGGGCGCTGGCAAGATGAATGTTTTTTTTGCCTTGTTCGACAACTTTTTTGGCGACTTCTTTAAGATTATGGCCCCTTTGAAGAGACACAAATTTAATCAGCATTGGCAAGTTGACACCTGTAATGATCTCCACATGATCATCTTTTAAAAAACTCAAACTCAAATTTGAAGGTGTTCCGCCAAACATATCTGTAAAGATAACAACACCATTTTTTTGTTCCACCCTTTTCAGGACCTTATTGATCCGTTTTTTTGATTCTTCCACATCATCATACCATCCAATGGAAACAGCATCCATATTTACAACTTCGCCTAGAATGATGTTTAATGCATTCAGAAGTTCCTCGGCTAATTTACCATGGGAAACGATGATTCCGCCGATCATTTTTTATTCCTGTTTGTCCCTTAGAAATTAAATTTATAATCTATCCTTGGTTGCCTCAGGGCTATTTTACCACCAAAAAAACAGAAATTTAAGCAAATTATCTTGTTAATCTTACTTTTGAATGTCTCTATGATAAACCGTCGTCTTATAATCATTTGCCTTGAGGTGGCGATTGACCTCATCGGCTATGACAACAGACCTGTGCTTGCCCCCTGTACAACCCATGGAAATTGTGAGATGCCCCTTTCCTTCATTGGCAAAACGCGGCATCATCTTATCCAGAAAATGAAACAGCTCTTTCAAAAAGGAGTGAGTTTCATCAAATTTAAATATATAGTTAATTACACTTTTCGTTTTCCCCGTCTTTTCTCTCAATCGATCAATGTAAAAAGGATTGGGAAGACATCGCATATCAAAGACAAGGTCGGAATCAAGAGGAAGTCCGTATTTATATCCGAAACTGAGAATCACAACCTTCATCACCTTGCCTTTTCCTCGCAAAAACCGTCTCGTTAAAAATCCTTTGAGCTGGGAAATACCCATTGAAGAAGTATCAATTACTTCATCTGCTATTTCCCGGATCTCTGCAAGGCTTTTCCGCTCTTCTGCAATAACTTCAGCAATGGATTTCCTGGGAGATAAAGGATGGGGCCGCCTGCTTTCGCTGTACCTCTTGATCAGAGTGGTATCCGAGGCATCCAAAAAAACCAATGTGGGATCTATCTTTTTTTGAACAGCTTTTAAAACTTCAGGGAATTTCTTCGTAAATCCTTTCTCCCGAATATCAACAACAAGTGCAATTTTTTCTATTTCGACTTCTTTTCGCGTCCAGAAATCCACGAGTATAGGGATCAGTTTCACCGGCAGATTGTCAATACAATAATACCCGATATCTTCAAGGAACCGACTGACACATGTTTTCCCGGAGCCGGACAATCCGGTGATTAAGACAAACCTGTCTTCCTTCATCACTTCAATATTTCACCCTTCCTGCCAGTCCTGGCATCTTTACTTTAAAACCCTGTCAATTTTGTTTGCGATCTCCAAAGGCGCATGATATCCTTTTTTCTTCAATAAATGCACTTTGCAGGCCACCTCGATCAGAGTTGCCATATTCCGCCCGGGAGCAACAGGAATGCTGATCAGGGGAATTTCTTCATCAAGAAGGAGGTGTTTCCCATAATTTGTCAATCCCAACCGATCATAATCCTTTCCTTTTTCCCATTTCTTTAATTCAACAACAAGATTAACAGCCATCTTTTGCAGGATAAGGATCTTCCCATAAATCTCCCTGACATTGATGATTCCCAGCCCCCGGATCTCCATATAGTCCTTGCTTAGATCCGGAGCAGCCCCGGAGATCTTTCCTTTGGAATCTTTTGTGATGACAGTGACATCGTCAGAGACAAATTTGTGTCCCCGGGATACGAGCTCCAGTGCTGTCTCGCTCTTTCCGATTCCACTGTCTCCAATGATCAGAATGCCCAGTCCGAAAATTCGAAGCAGCCCCCCGGAAACGATCTGCTGGGAATCCTTCTGTGTACAGCCTTTCTTCTGATCACTCATCAAGTTTATCTTCTTCCTCGCGGATAACATCAAGTATCGCACCAATGTTATCCGCTTCGAGAATCTTTTTTTTCAGCGCTTTTCCCTTACGGACAAGATGGGCAATCGCTGCCAGAATTTGAAGATTAATGCTGGGATTATCCGGAGAAGACACCACAAGAAAAAAGATATGAGAAGGTTTTTTATCTATAGCATGAAAATTGACACCCTGTTTTGATAGAGCCAGTGCAACAATTGGGCTTTTTATCCCTTTTATCTTGCAGTGGGGAATTGCCACTCCTTCTCCAATGGCGGTGCTCCCAAGATTTTCCCGTTGCAGAAGCTTTTCAAACAGATCCTTTTCTTTTGAGATTCTGTTCCGTTTCTTTACAAAAGCCACCATCTCTTTGAGAATAGGGTCTCTATCCTTTGATTTCAAGTCCAGTAAGATCATATCATGCATCAGTAAACTATGTATTTTCAATTTAATTTCTCACTCTAGGAACATAGACGTAAAGTTCAATCCGGCTCGATCAATCCATAATGCCCGTCCGCTCTGCGATAAATAACCGCCCACTTTTCCGAATCGAACATTCTAAAGACAACAACTTCTCTCTTGTCGGATTCAAGTTGAAGTATTGCTCCCTCTACAGTCGTTGGTTTTAACGTATAATGACGGCTCCGGATAACTCTTTTTTCCGTTTCTTTCTCATCAAAAGTTTCATAAATGTGCGGCATCCTCGCTTTTTGCCGCTTTCTCTCTCTGAATTTAGCTTTTTCTTTATTTATTCTCCTTGCAAGGTGATCGAATGCAGCATCCAGTGAGCTGTGCATATTTCCGGTCTCTTCAATGGTGTTTAATGTCGCTCTTCTGGTCTTGACATGGATCTCTGCAATATTCCTGTATTTTTCAACAGATAATATAATATCCGCTTCAATCTCATAGCCCAGTTTTTTCTCGATAGCTTTGAGCCTTTTTTCACAATATTTTTCAATATCAGGTGTTACTTGAGTTTGCCTTGCTGTGAAATTAATATTCATGATGATTTCTCCATCCAATACTTTCTTTTTCTGATATGCGAAGGTTCGATTCGGAGTTGTTTTCTATATTTTGCAACAGTTCTTCGAGCAATTTTAAAATTTTCGCGGGATAAAATACTTTCTATCTCGATATCGCTCAAGGGACTCTTTTTATTCTCATTACCGACAAGTTTTTTAATCCGCTCTTTGACTCTCAATGAGGAAATTTCCTCGCCATAATCTCCTATCAGAGATTTGTGGAAAAAATATTTTAAGGGAAACATGCCTCTGGGTGTCATCATGTGTTTGTTTGAGACCACACGACCGACGGTGGATTCATGCACGCCGATCTCCTCTGCTAGCTCCATCAGGGTCAAAGGTTTTATATACTCAATCCCCTTTTCAATAAACTCTGTCTGTGATTCAACAATATATTTCGCTACCTTATAAACCGTTCGATTGCGCTGGTCTAGACTTCTTAAAAACCAGAACGCCTTTTTCAAATTCTCTTTTAAAAATGGATACGCATCTGACTTGTCTTTGGAAGCCTGAGAAAGAAGTTTTTTGTAATAAGCACTGATCTTTAGCTGAGGAAGTCCTTCATCATTGATCGTTATCTTAAGTTCTCCATCCTCTTTTTTAACAATGACGTCAGGAATAATGTAATAAGTCTTTTCCTTGCTGTATTTTATTCCCGGAGTCGGATTTAACTTTTTAATCGCTTCTAAACAGGATTTGATCTCTTCTAGCGACACATCCAGAACCTTTGCCAACTGGGAAAAATCCGACTTTTCCAGAAGATAAAGATATTCCGTAATGATCTTTCGAAGAAGATCATTATCTGTTTTGAGATAATCCATCTGAGCTAACAAAGCTTCCTTAAGAGAAAGGCTCCCAACACCGACAGGATCAAATTTTTTTATTTTGCCCCGGATGCGGTTCACCCTGTTTATCTCTGTTTCCTGGGTCTGTGCTATTTCCTCCACAGAAGTTGTCAAATAACCATCGTCATTGATATTCCCAATAATATAAGTCGCGATCTCTTTATCTTTCTTTTCAAAAAATGTGATATTCGACTGCCACTCTAAATGATCCCACAGGGACTGGATCTTGGGAATAAAGTTTTCTATTTCCGGTGCATCTTTTACCTCATAAGAATAGGACCGGAATCCATTGTCAAAATACTCCTGAAAGTATTTCACAATTTCACGATCGTCTTCTTTCCCATCGAGCCCGAGTGTTTTAGCCAAATCCGATGGTTCTCTTTCATGTTCATATGTATCCCCGGATTCAAGCTTTTCCGCAGTTCCTCGGTCATCCACATCATCAGGCTTATTGTCTTCAGTTTCCTCAACCACCTCAAGCAAGGGATTTTCAGACAGTTCTTTATCAATGATTTCGATGAGCTCCAGATTCGTTAGAGGTAAAAGCTTGATCGCCTGCTGCAATGCCGGTGCCAGGATCAATTTCTGAACCTGTTTTTGTTGAAGCTGTTGTTTTAACATAACGTTGCCCGGTCTATTCCAGGTCAAAATCCTCACCAAGATAATTGTCCCGGACCTCCTTTGAGGCAACCAATTCTCCTGGAGTGCCTTCCTTCAGTATTTGACCATTATCAATAATATAAGCTCTATCAGTAATCTTTAATGTCTCTCTTACACTATGATCCGTAATGAGAAGGCCAAGTCCCTTTTGTTTCATGGTAATTATGATGTCCTGTAGATCCATGATCGCAAGGGGATCGATCCCGGTAAAAGGCTCATCCAAAAGGATAAACTCCGGATTTGTGATAAGGGCCCGAACAATCTCCAAACGTCTTCTCTCTCCGCCTGAAAGAGTATAAGCCTTTGCCTTAGCAAGAGCCATAAGTCCGAACTGATCTAAAGTTTTCGGAATGTCGATCTTATCTCTCTGGTAATCTCTCATGGACTCTTTGATGGCCAGGAGATTTTCCTCCACGCTCAGTTTGCGAAAGGAAGAAGGTTCCTGAGGAAGAAGGCAAAGTCCTTTTCGGGCACGGGTATACATTGGGAGGCTTGTGATCTCTTTCCCGTTCAGGAAAATCCTTCCAGCATCTTGCGGGACTAAGCCAAGTATTAATGAAAAAGAGGTTGTTTTTCCAGCTCCATTCGGCCCAAGCAATCCAACAATTTCTCCTTTTTTAACTTTGATCGAAACATCATCGACGACCCGCTTTTTGTGATAACATTTCACCATACCAACCGCTTCAAGATAACCGTTCATGCTTCACTTTATGACTGTAACGGACCTGTCTTTGCCTTTATTTTCGACAATAATTTTATCATCGGCCATGTGAAAAGTCAATTTGTCCCCCTGGATCCTCCCCTTTATCAAGTCATTGATCTCCGGACTGCCTGATAGGATAATGACATCTTTTTTCAGGTCATATAAGGCCTCTTTTGCTTTTCCTTTTCG
>CBDVEQ010000132.1:0-7556 GCA_965373045.1 uncultured bacterium
AATAATTTACTGAGAGAGGTGCTTTCGCGAGAAGGCGGCCGCTGTACTTGGGTCTCTCTGAAAGACATTTCTCCTTTGCTGGTGGCTGCAACTGTGGCCGCAGAGGATAAAAATTTTTTCCATCATCCGGGCATTGATGTTTTAGCTCTTGGCAGAGCAGTCTATTTGAATATCAAGCACCGTCGGATCATCTCCGGCGCCTCTACCATCACCCAGCAGCTTGTTCGAAATATCTATCATAAAAAACGAACTCTTTTGACAAAGATCGTAGAAGCATGGAATGCATTAAGGCTAGAGAAAAAGCTTTCTAAAGAAGACATTCTGATCCAGTATTTAAATCGCATTTCTTACGGGAATCAGGCTTTTGGGATCGAAGCTGCCGCCAAACTCTATTTTGATAAAAGGGCTGCAGACCTCAGCCTGGCTGAATCGGCTTTTCTCGCCGGCCTTCCCCGTTCACCCAGTATTCTTAATCCCTATCGAAATTTATCCGGAGCCAGAAAACGACAGGGGGACGTTCTCAGGCAAATATTCGATCTTGGATTCATCAAAAAGCAGGACCTGGATCGCTCTTTGTCCGAGCCCCTCAATATTTTATCTGAGAATATCAAGTTCAGGGCTCCTCACTTTTGTGACTATATTCTTACTCGTATACCGAATAACGATCAGGCTCTTACCGGCTTCATACACACAACCCTGGATTATAATTTACAATACAAGATAGAAAAATTGGCTGTGAATCACATTGATTCTCTGATAAGAAAAAATATCACCAATGTTTCTGTTGTTGTAATGGAGAATTCCTCTGGAGATATCCAGGCTATGCTGGGATCCAAGGATTTTTTTGATTTTAGTATTGACGGACAGGTCAATGGAGCCACATCTCTCAGGCAGCCGGGATCCACTCTCAAGCCTTTTACCTATGCTTTGGCGCTCGATTCCGGAATGACCGCTGCTTCGATATTAGAAGACGAAGAGATCCAGTTCCAAACTCCAACAGGAAGCTATATGCCCCAAAACTACGACAAAAAATTCCATGGGCCTGTTCGATTAAGAAAGGCCCTTGCCTGCTCCTATAATATCCCGGCTGTTTCTGTTCTCGAAAAAATCGGCACGGACCGGCTTTATCTAAAGCTTCACGAGGCTGGTTTTGCAAGCCTTCAAAAGAGACCGGGTCATTACGGTATCGGTTTGACTCTTGGCAATGGAGAAGTAACACTGCTGGAGCTTGTTCAGGCATATTCTACACTGTCAAGACAAGGATCTTATCTGCCTTCAAGATCTATAACTCATTTGAAAGGGATCAATAAAGCAGAGCCTGAAGAACCAGGCCGTTCCTATTCAAAAAAAATATTTTCTGCTCAATCTGCCTATATTCTAACTCATATTCTTTCAGATTCAGATGCAAGAATACCCTCCTTTGGATATAACTCTCCTTTGAATCTTCCTTTTCCCTGTGCATCAAAAACCGGCACATCAAAGGATTTTCGCGACAACTGGACTATTGGTTTCACAACTCAATACACGGTAGGTGTTTGGGTCGGAAATTTTGACGGCCAGCCGATGCATAATGTATCGGGTATCACAGGCTGTGGTCCCTTGTATAGAGACATCATGCTGCTTCTTCATAAAAACACCTCCAAAATAGAATTTTCCAGGCCGGACAGGATCGTTACAGCATCCATCTGTTCTGTCTCAGGTCAGCTTGCCGCTGACAACTGCCCCGGAAGTATCATTGAGGTCTTTGCCGAAGGAAATTCGCCTTCACAGTTCTGTGAAATTCATGGAGATCTGTCCTTATCTAACCAGAACCATCGTGCTCTTGAAGACATCCGGTTTTTCAATAATATCTTATCCGTTACATTTCCAGTTCATGGCGATGTTTTTAAGTTGGATCCCATACTGAGGAAAGAATATCAAATGATGAAACTGAGAGCCAAAGTCCGTAAAGGCTTCGGAATAAAAAAGATCGAATGGTGGCTTAACGGGAAAAAGATCGGAGTATCCTCTTCACCACATTCTGTATCCTGGAAACTCAAACCCGGTTATTATAAAATACATGTCCGAACTGTTAAGGAAAAACAAATCATTAAAAGTAAAACGATCGATTTTCGAGTTTTAAGCTAAGGAGTTCTAAAATGAAACGAAGAGACGCACTGGTGTCTGTGGGCTGCCTTGCTCTATTCAGCCCGCTTCTTTTCAGCGAAAAAAAAAGGAGTCAGTCCATGAAAAAAGAGGTAAAAACTTCAAAAGCGCCTAAAGCCATAGGTCCTTATTCCCAGGCGATCATTGCAAATGGAATGGTGTTTGCATCCGGACAGATCGCCATCGATCCGTCTACAGGAGAACTGTTGAGTGGAAGTATAGAGGATCAGACACGGCTGGTCTTAACGAATTTAAAAGCAGTACTTGAGGCAGCAGAAAGCTCTATGGATAAAGTAGTTAAATGCACTGTATTTCTGGATGACATGAACAACTTCAGTCAGATGAACGGTATCTATGATGAATTTTTCAATCCACCCTATCCTGCTCGTGCTGCAGTGGAAGTAGCCCGGCTTCCAAAGGATGTCAAGGTCGAGATCGAAGCTATTGCAATTGTATGATACGAATTGGAGTTGACACAGGCGGAACATTCACAGATTTTGTATTCTTCAATAATGGTCAGATAGACATCCTGAAAATTCCATCTACGCCTCATAATCCTTCAGAGTCTATCCTTAAGGGCTTAAGATCAGTTCTAGAAAGCGGCAAAGGCCTTTTTATCATTCATGGCACAACGGTTGCCACTAATGCTCTTTTAGAACGCAAGGGTGGTCATATCGGGCTTATCACAACATACGGATTTGAAGATATCCTTTTTATTGGAAGGCAGACACGAAATAAACTTTATAGCCTTCTTGGTGAGGAAAGATCCCCCATCCTGCCCCGTCGCCACTGTTTCGGCATGAAGGAACGCATTTCAGCCAAAGGGAAGATTGAGCAGAAGATATCTAAACAGGAATTAAAGGCTATCATTCAGAAAATACAGACAAAAAAATTTGATGCTGTAGCAGTCTCTTTCATCAATTCCTACGCGAATCCTCAAAACGAACAGACAGTTAAAAAAATATTGGAAAAGACAGGGATCCTTGTTTCTGCATCCAGCGACATCCTTCCCGAATATAGAGAATACGAGCGCACAGTTGTCACAACTGTCAACGCCTACTTGATTCCTGTTATCACAAGGTATCTTCAACAACTGGAAAAGTGCCTGAGCCCGAATGAACTGCGTATCATGCAGTCCAATAAAGGATATATATCAATAGAAACAGCCCAATCAGAACCTATCCGAACCTCTCTTTCCGGTCCTGCGGGAGGTGTCATTGCTGCATTTCATCTTGGCAAGGCCATTGGAACTAACAATCTCATCACATTTGATATGGGCGGCACTTCCACGGATGTCTCCCTGATGGATGGAGAGATCAGGCGAACAAATGAGGGGCGGATCGGAGATTTCCCTGTGCGCCTGCCTATCATCGATATCCATACAGTAGGAGCCGGAGGAGGATCGATCGCTTATCTGGATACCGGAGGTTCATTAAGAGTCGGGCCGCGGAGTGCCGGCGCAGACCCTGGCCCTGCATGTTATGGGAAGAGCAATCTCCCCACAGTAACAGATGCCAATCTGGTTCTCGGACGGATCGCGCCTCTTTTCTTTCTTGGCGGTCATATGACATTGGATCCAAAGAGGAGTATCAAAGCGATCAAAGTCCTGGCTCAAAAGATCGGTAAATCCCTATTGGAAACAGCCGAAGGCATTATCGCTATAGCCAATGCCAATATGGTTAAAGCTATTCGAGTTATTTCTATTGAGCGGGGGTACGATCCCAGAGATTTTTCCCTGATCTCGTTCGGAGGCGCCGGTGGAATCCATGCGGCAGAAATGTCGGTCCATCTTGGAATACCACAGATCATCGTCCCGAAGAATGCAGGGGTTCTTTCTGCCTTAGGTTTTTTACTGGCTGATTCCATCAAAGATTACCCGAAATCCATGCTGAGATCCGAACAGTTAGTCAGCGACGACGAATTGGATCACTCTTTCTCTGTTCTTAAGGCTCAATGCTTTGCTGATATGAAAGCAGAGGGATTTCTGCCTGAGGACATTCGGATCCTTCGTTATCTCGAACTTCGTTACTCGGGTCAATCCTATGAAATAACTATTCCTTATGGATCTAGGTCTGTTTGGAAGAATTCATTCCACCAGGCACATGAACGTCTTTATTCCTATCACCACAAGGGCAGAGACATTGAGATCGTTAATATCCGTACTACAGCTGTTGGAACCGGACAAAAGATCACTTTGAAAAAGCTTCCTTTTACAACATCAGATGCCTCATCTGCAATTCTGAATCAACAGAACATCTATTTTAAGGGACAAAAATCCAGAGCCCCGGTTTACGACCGCTCCCGGCTTCTTGCCGGCAACATGTTATCCGGACCTGCTCTGGTGGCTGACTATGAGTCCACTACTTTTATCCCCCCCTCTTTTCTGGCCTCAGTAGATGGTTTTTTGAATCTCATTCTCAAACAGAAGGAGTCGAAATGAAGTTCGACCCGATAGAGTTTGAACTATTCAAGAATATTTTCATTTCAATCTCCGAAGAAATGGGCGCAGTGCTCGGCCGAACAGCCCTTTCTCCCAATATTAAAGAAAGAAAAGATTTCTCCTGCGCTGTTTTTGATTCCAGAGGAGAAACTTTGGCACAGGGTTCCCATATCCCGGTCCACCTGGGTGCAATGCCTTTATCAGTACAGGCTGCTATTCAATCTGTCGATTTTGAAGACGGGGATACCGTCATCCTGAATGACCCATACAGAGGCGGCACCCACCTCCCAGATGTGACTTGCATTTCTCCGGTCTTCATCAAGAACAAGATTCTGTTTTTTATAGCCAATCGCGCCCATCATTCGGATATCGGAGGAATGACACCCGGATCTATGCCTCTGGCTACTGAGATCTTTCAGGAAGGCCTGATCATCCCCCCTGTTAAATTGATCAAAAAGGGAGATATCGATAAAGATCTTTTTGAATTGATACTCAGCAATGTCCGCACAAAGGAGGAGCGAAGAGGTGACCTTCTGGCCCAAATGGCAGCCAATACAAAAGGAAAACAAAGAATCCAAGAAGCCCTGGACAAATACGGAAAAGAAAAACTTCTCCATTATGCAGGACTGATCCAGGATTACACGGAAACCTATCTCAGGAAGACCATAAAAAATATTCCGGACGGTGAATATGCCTTTGAGGATTATATGGATAATGATGGGATAACGGACTTCCCTGTCAAGATCGGAGTGTTAATCAGCATCAACAAAGATCGCGCCCTTATCGATTTCAGCTCTTCATCAGATCAGGTAGAGGGGGGGATCAATGCAAATTACGCTGTGACTTTTTCCGCTGTTCTTTACGTTTTCCGTTCCCTTGTCGATGAAGACATCCCTTTTAATACGGGATTGATGAGGCCTCTTAAGATAGAAGCGCCAAAAGGATCCATTGTTAATGCAATTTTCCCTGCTGCAACTGCCGGAGGAAACGTTGAGACATCCCAAAGAATCACCGATGTGCTTCTTGGAGCCCTGCATAAAGCTATTCCTGACAAGATCCCTGCAGCAAGTTCCGGGACCATGAATAATATCACATTTGGTGGTTTTGACCCTGACCGTAATACAAGTTTTGCCTACTACGAAACCATCGGAGGGGGGATGGGCGCCAGCAAAGAATTGGATGGGTTGAGCGGTGTTCACACACACATGACTAATTCATTAAACACACCTCTTGAGGCCCTTGAAAATTATTATCCTCTGCGGATCAGCCGGTATTCCCTGCGTTCCCGTTCCGGTGGATCAGGCCGCACAAAAGGCGGTGACGGCATTATCCGAGAATATGAATTTTTTGTCCCTACCCAGGTTTCCGTCATTTCGGAACGAAGACGTTTTGCACCATATGGTCTTGAGGGGGGCGATTGCGGCCTTAAAGGCCGAAATATCCTTATATCCGGAAAAAAAAGAATCCTTCTGGGTTCAAAATTCAACATAAAAGTTGAACCCGGAGACAGACTGAGGATTGAAACACCGGGTGGAGGGGGGTATGGCCGGAAATAGAAAAAGTTCTTTTGGCCCTGGTTTTCTTGTGACAGCCGCCTTTATCGGGCCTGGGACTGTGACTTCATGTACAATAGCCGGGGCAAAATTCGGTTATGCTTTGATCTATGCTTTAGTTTTTGCAGTGATCATGACTGTTATCCTTCAGGAAATGACAGTGCGTTTGAGCCTTGCATCCGGACGAGATCTTGGCCAGGCCCTTCGTGAATTCCCCAAGTCCTTTTTAACCAGGGTTATTTTTGTTGTCATAACATTAACGGCTATAACACTTGGATGTGCTGCCTATGAGGCCGGCAATATTATCGGAGGTTCGCTCGGACTGGAGGCGGTCACATCTGTATCTCAAAAATATTGGGTTGGTCTGATCTCGCTTATTGCATTTCTGCTTCTTGGAAGGCAAAAATATAAATATGTTGAAAAATTCCTGATCCTGCTCGTGATGCTTATGAGCTTTTCGTTTTTAACGACATTTTTACTTATCAAACCTGATATCAGTTCGATTATAAAAGGATTGGTTCCGACAATTCCCTCCGGATCTCTTTTTCTTACCCTGGCTTTGATCGGAACCACGGTAGTACCGTATAACCTCTTTCTTCACTCATCCGCAGTCAAGGAAAAATGGCAGAACCGTTGGGATCTCAAATCGGCTCGAAAAGATCTGCTAGTATCTATCGGCCTTGGTGGGTTTATCTCTATTGCTATTATCGTCACATCTGCAGCCGCTTTTTTTGAACATCATATCGTCATTAGCAACGGAATACAGATGGCTCAACAGTTGAAGCCTTTATTCGGCAATTTGACTAATGTTCTTTTTGGCCTTGGTTTTTTTGCAGCAGGACTTAGTTCGGCCCTGACCGCTCCCTATGCCGCTGCTTTTGCATCCGCAGGTATCTTAGGGTGGAAAGGAGGACAAACCTCTAAAGGATTCAAATGCGTATGGGCCAGCGTGATCCTTGTGGGCTTTATTGTTTCCCTTTTTAATATCAAACCTCTGGCTGTCATTATTTTTGCACAGGTGGCAAATGGTTTGATCCTGCCTGTTGCTTCTGTTTTTCTTCTGATCGTTTTGAACAACCGCAAAAAAATGGGTGATCTGGCTAATTCGTGGAAACAGAATATCCTTGGCGGGATCATCATAGTAATTGTGTCGTTTCTAGGAATTTGGAATATACTAAAACTGTTTTTATCCTGAATTATTTATAAAAATTTGCGATACGTTGAAAAAAAGGGTTCGAGGGTTCAAGGATTCAAGCGAAAAGAAAAGATATAAAAGTTTGTTGAGTTTATTGGGTTCTTTTCATCCAAATTCGCTATCAATATTTTTTATAAGTAATTCATGGACCCTGGATTATTCACGAGTCGAGATTGCCGTAGCTGCGAGGAGTGGTTTGTGAAGCTGTATTCATATACTGCGA
>CBDVEQ010000133.1:0-7459 GCA_965373045.1 uncultured bacterium
TCAAAACCATTTTCCCGGCTGCCAAGATCTATTTAGAAGCGGAGAACACCGAATCTTAGTGTAATCAACCCGTGAACAGGTTAGATAACCTGCGGTTTGATCACTTTTGCGTTGATCTTTTTTAACTCTGAGGTCAGATCGGCCAGCATCCTGTCATCCTTGTATATTCCGATGATCGATCCGCCGGATCCTGTAAATTTTGCCGATGCGCCGCACTGCCTTGCAGTTTGTACAAGCTCATGATTTCGTTTGCTGATGGGCATGATCTTCGAGCGCAGGTCAAAATTCTCGTTTATCAGTTGGTTGAGCTTCGGAATGTCGTTTTCCTGAAGCGCCTGTTTTCCCTCCAGAGCCAGCTCTCCTATCCGGTTTAATGTTTCCAGGACAAGAGGGTCACCCTGTTCAAAACGTGTGTGTACTGTGTTGTGCACTTTTCCTGACTCTTTTCCAAGATCGGTTTTAAAGGCGATGTACAAGCTGGGGAGAAGTTTTGGATCGATCCGCTCGTATTGGCCGTGAATGTTTTTCTCCATGAATTCCTTGTTGAAATCCATATAAACACAGCCTTCATAAGCCTGTACCACCCGGTCCTGAAGCCCGGCGACGATACCCAGCTCGTATGTCTCGGCAGAGAGCACGATACCTGGAAGGATATCGAGAGGGATATTGACCTCATAGAACTGCATCAGAGCGCGAATAGCTGCAGTGATGATGGCGCTGGATCCTGCAAGGCCTACCTGCCGCGGAATATTGGAATGGTACCGGACAGTGAAGTTTTTGCTTTCAAGCTTGATGCCGTTCTCTCTGCAATACTGATCAAATCGTTTGATGGCGGCCTTGATCAGCCGTGTTCCTCCGTAATACCCCAGGAGACTGACCGAATCCACTAATTCGTGGATATTATTAAACACATTGGTATCTTCACTGGCAGGTTCGATGACGAGCTTTGGTGTTTGGAAGAGAGAAACATAAGCGCTGAAATTGCGCACGCAGATCGAGATAGTTTTTCCGAAATATCCATCAGAAGGATTTCCCAGAAGTCCTGCCCTGGAATATGCGAGAACATCAATAGTCATAAAACTGCCGATAGCCTAACATAACTTCTTATATATAATCCAGTTGTTGATGTAAAGGATTCGAGGAATCCACTTCGAATCCTCGAACCCTTGAATCCTTGAACCCTTTTCCTATATTCTATAAAAATGAGCGCTAGATTTTTACCCGCAACACGTGACGAGATGGATACACTGGGCTGGAAACAGTGCGACGTTATTTTAATCAGCGGAGATGCTTACATCGACTCGCCATTTATCGGTGTGGCTGTTATCGGGCGTATATTAGAGAAACAAGGTTATAAAGTCGGCATGATAGGTCAGCCTGATATTGGATCAGATCTCGATATAACCCGTTTAGGCGAACCAAAACTCTTCTGGGGGGTCAGCGGAGGAAGTGTCGATTCGATGGTCTCCAATTATACGGCAACCAAGAAGTTAAGAAATTCAGATGATTACACACCCGGCGGAAAAAACAATAAACGGCCTGACCGGGCGGCGCTTGTCTATTCAAATCTGATACGACGCTTTTTCAAAAACACGGTTCCCATAGTACTTGGCGGTATCGAAGCTAGTCTTCGCAGGGTCACGCACTATGATTACTGGAGCAATAAACTGCGTAAACCGATCCTCTTTGATGCAAAGGCAGATATTCTTATCTACGGTATGGGTGAAAATGCTGTTACTCAACTCGCCCATGCGTTTAAAGAGGGAAAAGAGCACAAAAATATACGCGGTACTTGTTATATTTCCAAAGAGCCAGAAGAGAAATATATCCAACTGCCGTCGCATGAAAAAGCTCTTAAAGACAAAGAGAAGTACATAGATCTGTTTAATGCTTTTTATGATAATAACGACCCCATCTCAGCTAAAGGGCTGTGTCAAAAAGTAGATACACGCTATCTGATCCAAAACCCTCCTTCCGATTATCTTGATGAAAGCGAGATGGATGTTGTATCGGGTCTGCCGTTTACTCTTGAACTTCATCCTTATCACCGGAAAGACGGCGAAGTAAAATGTCTTGAGACTATTAAATTTTCTATTATGACCCATCAGGGATGCTGGGGAGAATGCAATTTTTGTGCTATCGGTGTGCATCAAGGACGCAGTATCCGTATGCGGAGCGAAAAGTCGATTATTGATGAAGCCAAAAAGTTTGCCGGATACAAAGATTTTAAAGGCATTATTTCTGACGTTGGAGGACCAACAGCCAACATGTACGGCTATGAGTGCGATAAGAAGCTGAAAAAGGGCACTTGTGATCACATGCGCTGTGTAGGCTCATCAGGGCTGTGTGAGATGATGAATGTAGATCACAGTCGTAATATCGAACTACTGCGCAAAGTCCGCTCGGTTCCCGGCGTTCGCAAAGCATTTGTAGCATCAGGGATTCGCTATGATCTGATTGATGCTGATAAAAAACATGGATATTCCTACTTAAAAGAGCTGATCAAGCACCATATCTCCGGTCAGATGAAAGTAGCGCCTGAGCATACCGAGCCGCGTGTGCTTAAGTTGATGGGCAAACCCGGCAAACGGTCACTGATCGACTTTAAAAAGCTCTTTGACAGACTTAACAGGGAACAAGGTAAAAAGCAGTTTTTAACATACTATATTATTGCTGCGCATCCGGGCTGTGATGAGCGTGATATGCATAAGCTTAAACGCTTTACAACACAAGAATTGAAGATAAACCCTGAGCAGGCGCAGGTTTTTACTCCCACACCGGGCACTTACTCGTCAGTGATGTATTATACGGAGATGGACCCGACTACGCGGAAAAAAATATTTGTCGAAAAGGACATGCGCCGGAAAGAGAGGCAAAAAGAGATTGTGATCAAAAAATAGTTTATCTTCCCAGATATCCGGGATTATCCTTCTCAACAACCAGCTTAGTGGACAAGACCTTTTCGCCTGCTGTTAAGCGGACCAGATATACACCCGGGCCGACCATGGGAGCGAGCCGCCTATATCTCATCGGGGTGCTCTGCCTGGATGTTTTCTGCATGCTTTTTGGCAGGTTTTTCCTGAAATTCCAGAATACTTTGTGCAGGCCGGCCTCCTTTGAGCCCTCAAGATTTCTGACAACCGTGCCTGTGATGTCCAGAATCTCGATTTGAACCTTCTCCGTGATATCGTTTTTTAAGTAGTAAAAAATATTTGATCCTGTGGGAGGATTTGGCTTGAAGAACCGCTTGTCCGTTACCCAAGTCCATTCATAGGTTCTTACCCACTGGACTTCTGGCCTGATGTCGAACAGATGGATGTTTTTATCTTTGGCTTTTGAGGTCAACTGCTGCAGCGGAGTGATGTTATCTACGATCCATGCGCCTCGTCCGTGAGTTCCTGCGATAAGATCAAAATCACGAGGATGTATGTACAGGTCATGGACCGGTACGGTCGGCAGTCCATTCATAAACCGGGCCCATGTTTCCCCACGGTCAAGTGAAAAATAAACGGCAAACTCGCTGCCGGCAAACAGAAGGTCCGGGTTTTTATAGTCCTCCCGGATAACATAAATTGATCCTTCTGGCAGATTGTTCGAGATGTTTTTCCAGGATTTACCGTAATCGTCCGTAACAAAAATGTAAGGGTTCTGGTCGTCATTGCGGTGTCCGTCAAAAACAACATAGGCTCTTCCTGCAGCATGATTGGATGCTTCTATCCGCTTAACCCAGTAGTTCTTTGGTGCGCCAGAGATATTGTCATTCAAAAGCGTCCAGTGTGCGCCGTTATCTTTTGTCATCTGGACATTGCCGTCGTTAGTTCCCGCCCAGATGAGCCCTGGATCGATCGGAGATTCATCAAGGGAAACGATCGCGCTGTATTTGGAATCTGGCGCGGCAGTAAGATCCGGGCTAATTGCATTCCAGTGATCACCGCGGTCCACGGTTTTAAACAGCCTGTTTCCCCCAAAATAAAGTGTTTGTGGATTATGGGAAGAGATGAGCATAGGGGAGTTCCAGTCGAACCTGTATCTTTCCCTCTTTATACCCGGCCTTGGTTTTGGCGCTTTAGGGCGAATGGATTTCCCCTGGCCTGTGCGCAGGTCGAAACGTCTGATCCCGCCGAACTGTATTTCAAAATAGACAGTGTTAAAGTCAAATGGATCGACCTGGTTGAAAAAGCCGTCAGCATTGCTGAGCGGAAACCAGTCGTTATTTACAATTCCCGAACCCCGCCGCGAACGGCTGGGGCCACCCCAATTTCCGTTGTCCTGGAGGCCGCCGTAAACATAATAGGGTTTCCTCATGTCAGCCGTGATGGCGTAAAATTGAGCCAGTCCGGTTTGTGTGATCACATCCCATTTTTTCCCCCGGTCATAGGTGATATTGATCCCGCCGTCGCCGCCCACGATCACATGATCGGAGTTGCTGGGGTCGATCCAGAGAGCATGGTAGTCGATATGTGTCCTGCCCTGAATCACCGTGCCTATCTTAAGGGTTTTCCCGCTGTCCTCGGAATAGGCCAGTGGAGAGCCGCATGTCCAGATGACATTTTCATTGTTGGGATCCACCCGGATCTGGCTGTAGTAGGAGGGTCTGTTGTTAAAATTGTTCATGTGTGTCCAGGTCTTCCCGTAATCTGTTGATTTAAAAATACCGCCTTTGCTGAGGTTGAGCTTTGCACCTTTCTTTTGGCCTCTAAACCCTATGGCAGGTGTTTTCTTGGTGCTGACAAGTGCATAGACTGTTCCCGGCTTGCTTCGTGCAGTACTCAGACCGATCCGTCCCATTTCCTCTTTCGGAAGTCCCTTGGAGGCCTTTGTCCAGGTTTTTCCCCCATCCATTGTGACATAGATGCCGGCTTTGGGTCCCCATTGATCAACAGGATCACCTGCATCAAAAAGGTCTCTCAGTCTTTCATGAGCAGCCGCATAAAGGATGTTGCTGTTCTCCGGATCCATGACAATATCCGTTACACCTGTCCTTTCATCGAGATAGAGTACTTTTTCCCAGGTTTTGCCTCCGTCTGTGGTTTTAAACAGACCTCGTTCCTCATTTACACCCCAGAGGTGTCCCAGAGCAGCTACATAGACGATATCGGGATCTTTCGGGTCGATAAGCACTCTGCCGATATGATTTGTCTCTTTTAAGCCTGTAAATTCCCAGGTTTTTCCGGCATCTGTGGATTTGAATACACCGCTTCCCCAGGGGGAGCTGTTGCGGTTGTTCGCTTCACCTGTCCCGACATACAGGATGTCCGGGTTTGAGAGAGAAACGGCAATATCACCGATGGAAGCATTCGGCTGGTCATCAAAGATCGGTTCCCAGGTTATGCCTGCATTGGTTGTTTTCCAGACTCCTCCGGTCGCTGCGCCGGCATATATGATGACCGGGTTGCTCTCCACTCCTTCAATATCAGTGATCCTTCCTCCAGGATTGGCCGGTCCGATCTCGCGCCATTTGAAATATTTCAGGAGATCAGGAGCAGCCGTTTGTGACGGCAGGTTTGAGGCTAGTAGAAACAGGCTCATTATCAGGACGAAACCTAATATCATGGATTTGTTGAGACGACAGTTATTATGCATAATTTCCCTCTCTTTTATGGGATTTTGGTAGGAATCAGTATAAAGATATTTTCTGTTTTAAGCTAGAAAATTCACTGGCGTTTAGCCGTTCCTATCACTTTGTCTTCATTTTTGGGTCATTGACCTTGCTGTTTTATGTGTGATATTTTTACCTAAGGACGCAAGCAGTGGGAAAAAGCGAAAAATTGAGAGGGTTTCAGAAGGAGCAAAAAAAAAGTAGATTTTAATGAATATGGAGGGTGAAAAAATTCGAAGATATTTTGTGATTATTTGTATTCTATTTAGCTTCGGGATCATTTATTCCTGCAAAAAAAGAGAGCCTAGTTCTAATTTCAATTTTATTCTCATATCAATCGATACTCTGAGGGCAGATCACCTACATAGCTACGGTTATCCACGCGAAACCTCACCTAACATCGACCGAATTGCCGAGGATTCACTTGTTTTTAAGCAAGCCATCAGCCAGTCTTCTTGGACTCTTCCGGCCCATGTATCAATGATGACAGGACTTTTTGGGGGGGAGCATGGACTTCTTTATTATGATGATGAAGGCCTTGAGGACAAAAAAAAATTCGGCATCATGGATAGAAGTCTACCTACACTGGCTGGCATCTTAAAAAAACATGGGTATAAAACGGTTAGTTTCAACGGTGGTGCTTGGATTGATCCAAGCTTTGGCTTGGGCAAAGGATTTGAAATTTACAAGTGGGGGGGACGTTATTTCGCCGATAATGTGCCCAAATCGATTGAGTGGATCAAGGCCAATAAGAAATCAAATTTTTTTCTTTTTCTTCACGCTTATGACTGCCACCATCCTTTCAACGCCGAAAAAAGATTCAATATTTTTGAAGAGTACTCTGGTGGCCGTGAGACAAAAGAACTGATTGCTCAATTCCAGTCGATAGATGATATCCATTGTCAGGAATACCGGTATATAGTCTCTCAATATGATGCCGGAATTCGTCGGGCTGATTACTATCTGGGACAGCTTTTCGATTTTTTGGAGGAGGAAAAATTGGCGGATAAGACTGTCCTCATCATCACATCTGACCATGGGGAAATGCTCCTGGAGCGCCACGGGAGGTGGGGGCATATCTATCCGCTTTATGAGGAATTGATCCACGTTCCACTGATCATAAAAATTCCAGGCAGGACAGGATCTCAGATTCAGAAACAAGTTCCTGCCACGGTCAGTATTCTGCCGACCATCCTGGATATAGCCGGGATAAAAGATCAAAATTCCAGAGAAGCTTTCAACTTGATGCGGATATTTCGAGAAAAAGATTTCAGTTTTGATTACATTTTGAGTGAAACTGGTCGAAAAATAAATACACGTCTCTGCCGGTTTCTTCGATCGGAAGATTGGAAGCTGACATACTATTCTAAGGAAATGCAGGAATACCAGTTGGAACTCTTTGATATGAGGACGGATCGTCTGGAGCAACATAACGTTGTAAAGGACAATCCCAATACTGCAAGGGATATGTTGAACAAGTTCAATGCCTTCACTTTTAAGAAAAAAGGTAAAAACAGTGAACGCATAATCGATGAAAAAACTTTGCAGAGGCTCAAATCCCTGGGGTATTTAAAATAAGACGCCAGCAAAGACTACGGAACACATTTTTCTTGTCCAACTACTCGGGAGTAAAAACGTTTATTGAGGCCGGAAAACAGGGGTGAGTGAGGGGTTTCGAACCCCCAACCTCTGGAACCACAATCCAGTGCTCTAACCAGTTGAGCTACACTCACCACAATTGAAAGGATGATAATTTTCGCATCCGGCACTGAAAATGTCAATATCTCAGGCAGTTGACCGGCATCACTGCCCTTCGATAAGATCCAGGACATTTGCAGAGTCTCGCCAGCGGGATTTTAC
>CBDVEQ010000134.1:0-7383 GCA_965373045.1 uncultured bacterium
AAGGAAATAAGCCTGAACATCAAACGGTTGGTGGAGATCAGTTCATACAGAGGATTGAGGCATAGAAGGCGCTTGCCTGTTCGTGGTCAGAGAACCAAGACAAATGCCCGGACCCGGAAAGGTCCCCGCGGAAATATAATTAAGAATAAATAAGGGAATAATAAATGGCAAAACCCAGGAAAAAAACAAAGAAGAAAAAGATCAGAAAGGATGTCGGCTTTGGATTGGCCTTTGTCCAATCTACTTTTAACAATACGATAATCACTATTACAGACCAGAATGGCGACACATTGTGCTGGGCCAGTTCCGGAACAGCCGGTTTCAAAGGAGCACGAAAGGGAACTCCCTTTGCCTCCCAGCTCGCAGCCGGAGAAGTGGCGTCCAAAGCCAGGGAATTCGGCATCCGGTACATTGATGTCAAGGTCAAAGGGCCTGGAGCCGGAAGAGAATCGGCCATACGAGCCCTTCAGACGCATGGGATAGAGATTAAATCTATCCGGGATGTCACGCCTATTCCGCACAATGGCTGCCGGGTGAGAAAAAGAAGACGAGTTTGATGATGAATCGACAAGGAGAACATCATGTCTAGACATAGAGATTCTATTTGTCGCGTTTGCCGTGTTGAGCGAACTAAATTGTTTCTCAAGGGGGCCAAATGCGTAAGTGATAAATGTCCTGTAGAACGACGTCCTTATCCTCCTGGAGAGCATGGGCGAGATCGGAGACGGATTTTGGGTTATGGAATTCAGCTGCGGGAAAAACAGAAGATCAAACGTTACTACAATATGTCTGAAAAACAGTTCCGCCTATTTTTTGACAGAGCTGAAAAGCAAAAAGGCATCACAGGTGAAAATCTGTTGACCATGCTGGAAAAGCGTCTGGACAATGTCATCTTTCTGACAGGCTTTGCACAATCCCGCGCAAATGCACGCCAGATGATCATCCACGGTCATTTTGCCATAAATGAGCAGAAAGCAACCATTCCATCCATGCTTATCAAGAAGGGGGATGTGATCGCTTTCAGGGAAAAGGCTAAAAACAATGAAGATTTTAAAGCCATTGCTGAAGCCAACCGTGGTAAACATGTTCCAAGCTGGATGCAAGTTGACAGTGACAACATGCAGGTTTCGATCTTGACCTCTCCGACCCGGGAAGACATTCCGATTCCCGTGGAGGAACATCATGTTGTCGAGTTGTACTCCAAGTAATATGGTATCCTATAAAAGGGGACCTGGATAATTTGCAGATTATTAACTTCATATAAAAGTTAAAGAGTAATAAAGGAGGACCAATGATAGATACAGGCTTCCAAAGGCCAAGGTTTCTTGAGTGTGATTATGAGACCTTAAAGACCAATTACGGACGTTTTACTGCCCAGCCTTTTGAGAGAGGCTACGGCGTTACAATAGGAAATGCCCTCCGCAGGATCCTTTTGTCATCAATCAAAGGAGCCGCTATAACCAATATTCGCATTCAAGGGGTTCTTCATGAATTCTCTTCCCTAAACGGCGTGAGGGAAGATGTGACTGATGTGATCTTAAATCTGAAAAGCATTCCTTTGAAACTTTCAGGTGCTGAACCCAAGGTTATGACCTTGAAAATGGAAGGAGAAGCCAATGTCTCGGCTAAGGACCTGGAATATGATGGAAATATAGAGATTCTGAATAAAGATATCGATATTGCTACTTTAGACAAGGATGGAATACTGGATATCGAGATGATCGTCAGTAATAATCGTGGGTACATTGTAGCGGATCAGAATTTTAACGAGGAATTGAGCGTGGATTATATTCCTCTTGATTCATCCCATTCTCCGGTTGTTAAAGTCAATTATAAGGTCGATCTGGCAAGAGTCGGAAAGAGGATCAACTATGAAAAACTAACTTTGGAGATATGGACGACAGGAGCTCTTGCCCCCAGTGATGCTCTGTCCCAGGCTTCAAAGATCATGAGAGATCATCTTGCTATTTTCTTGAATTTTGTCGATGAGCCGATAGAATCAGAGCAGGTCCCGACGAAAAAAGAGATCCCATATTCCTCTCAGTCCGATATACTTTCCAAAACCATCGATCACCTGGAGCTGTCCGTCCGTTCTAACAACTGCTTGAGATCAGCCGGTATTGAGCGGATCTATGCGCTTGTCCGAAAGACGGAAGAAGAACTTCTGAAGACAAAGAATTTTGGCCGTAAGTCTTTGACTGAGATCAAGGAAACACTAATGGAATTAGGATTGGGGCTGAATATCGATCTTCATCCCAAGCTGGTAGAAAACATAGAGGGAGAGTTGAACGAAGAACCTGAAGAAGAGGGGGATGTGGAATGAGACATCTTGTAAAAGGGAAAAAACTGCAGCGCGATTCTGCACAGAGGCGCGCACTGCTGCGCAGCCAGGTAACGTCCTTTCTGGAAAAAGAGCGTATCCAGACCACGCTGGCAAAAGCAAAGGCTGTCCGGCCTCTGGCGGAAAAGATGATAACGCTGGCAAAGAGAAATACTCTCCATACGCGGCGCCAGGCTCTTAGTTATATCTATAAAAAAGACATTGTAAAAAAACTTTTTAAGGATATCGGCCCCCGTTTTATGGAACGGCCTGGAGGATATACACGGATCATAAAGGTCGGTCCACGTGCCGGTGATGGAGCGGAGATGGCTGTTCTGGAACTGGTTGACATAGAATTCAAGAAAAAAACAAAGAAAAAAGATAAATTAAAAGAAGCTAAAAAAGCTGCTGCTAAAAGATAGAAAGACATTTATCCCGTTAACGTTTATTAACCCATACTTTCTGCCCGGGATATATTTTCGACCTTCGGGTCATTCCATTGATCGATAAAAAAGTGCTGAGGTTCATTCTGTATTTTTTAGCGATTTCATAGGGCGTATCACCGGACCGCACAACATAGATCATGGCATTATCCGGAGCTCCGGATTGGATGATAAGCTTTTGTCCTACGGAAAGCCGGTCGTTCTTAAGATTATTGCGTATTTTGATATTCTGAACGGATGTGTTAAATGCATTTGCGATACGGTAAAGAGAATTTCCCCGTTTGACCACATATATCAGATTTTTCCCTTGCTTATGTAAAGACAGAGGCTGACTTGAGGATACTCGAGTTGTCCCTCTGGCAGGGACCTTGATTCTCTGGCCGGGACGGATGAGATAATTTCTCCTGAACCGGTTCAAGCGGGCAATAGCGCCCACAGTCGTTCGATATCTGCTGGCAATACCGGAAACCGTCTCACCCCTCCTGACATAATGAATAACATATGTTGCCTCGGGCGGAACATAGGGCTGAACAGCTGCAAGAGAAGCCAAGGTGTTTTGTCCCTTCCCCTCAGGAACACGTAGTTGATAGGAGCTGTCCGGAGTGGATTTGTGCCGGAGTTCGGGATTCAGTATTTCCAGATCTGATGCTTTAATACCCAGCGACTGCGCAAGAGCGGATAGTTTTACCGGTTTATTGACCGTTACGCTTTCGAATTTCAGGAGAGGAAGAGGATCAGGCAGCTGAACTCCATATTTTTCCGGATCATTCAAGACAAGAAGTGTGGCGATAAATCGTGGAACGAAACGTGCTGTTTCTCTGGGAAGCATTAGATAGAGGTCCCAGAAATTGTCCAGATAATTGAGCCGCTGGGCCTTGATCACTCTTTGTACGCGGAATTCCCCGCTGTTGTATGCAGCCAGGGCTGTTGTCCAGTCCCCGAACATGGCATGAAGCTCACCAAGATAACGGACGGCTGCTTTGGACGCTTTGATAAAATCCATCCGTTCGTCCACATAGCGATCTCGCTTCAGGCCGAAACGATATCCTGTAGAGGAGATAAACTGCCAGAGTCCCAGCGCCCGTGCCCGGGAGTAGGCATTGGTTTTAAACCAGCTTTCGATTATAGGCAGCCAGGACAGTTCCTCTGGGAGACCGGCATTTT
This sequence comes from uncultured bacterium, assembly GCA_965373045.1. Taxonomy (GTDB): domain Bacteria; phylum Acidobacteriota; class Aminicenantia; order Aminicenantales; family Aminicenantaceae; genus DAOVDI01. The sequence goes on from CBDVEQ010000134.1 coordinate 3,928, forward strand.
TCAACTCTTCCAGGATGAAGGGGCGGTACATTCCTGAGCGGCGGTAGGCTTCCAGAAAATATTTCTTTTCTCCTGTTTTAAACCGCTTGATCTCGGCCAGAACATATTTGTTTTCCACCAGAGGGATGGTCTGATGATTTTCTCCGGCTGTGCTCAGGCGGGATGCGTATATCTCCTGAATACGCTGGGCGATAAGCAGCCTCAGGTCGTCTTTTTCCTGGACGAGAGGGGAATCTTCCGGAAGTCTGGTCTGTAGGAGAAGATAATAAGCTTCATCTAGGGCTGCAAGCGCTGTTTCGAAATCGCCTTTGTCCCAGGCTAGACGGGCATCATGATAGGCGGAAATTGCCCCTTCCAGAAATTCAAAGGAATCGTCTTCTTTCTGTTTTTCTTCCTGCACCGGAAGCGAGGTCGCGTACTCTTCCTTTTCATCTATCGTATTATTATTCTTTTGTGAATTTTCTTCACCGACAGGAGGGACTGTTTTCTTGACATCTGTTTCCTGCTTGATCTCTGGTTGAGCGTCTGGCGGTTTTGTCTCCTGCGGAGGTGTTGTATTGGCCTTTTCAAAGGGCTTTCGGAAGGCACAGCCCCATGACAGAAAAACAACCAGCATCCAGATAATGGGTAGGGTAAATTTTAATTTATTCATGTCTCGTTACCTCGTTCTTCTGGTCTATCTCGTTTGTCTCGTTCGTTTTTCCTGCGAATGTGCTGCTACAAAGCTGTGCCAGTTCCAGGCCGTGCGGATGATAGTCTCGATGTCTGAGTACTCCAACTCCCATCCCAGGATCTTCTTGGCCCTGTCATTGGAGGCCAGGAGCACGGGCACATCTCCTTTTCGCCGGGGTTTCATGGAGAAATTGACGGCTTTCCCTGTGACTTTTTCTGTATTACGGATAACCTCAAGAACAGAATATCCCTTATTGATGCCGAGATTGATAAAATGGCTTTCTTTGTGCTCAAAAAGACGCTTGAGAGCAAGGACATGGGCTCTGGCAAGGTCGCTGACATGGATGTAATCACGGACAGCAGTGCCATCCGGTGTGTTAAAATCAGAACCGTAAACATCAAGGTGATCCTTTTTACCAAGGAGCGTGAGGAGAATATTTGGGATAAGATGGGTTTCCGGGTCATGCATTTCTCCCAGGAGGCAGTCCGGATCTGCGCCTGCAGCGTTAAAATAACGAAGGGAGATGAAATTTAACCCATAGGCCTTGTTGTAATCTTCAAGGATCTTTTCCACTATCATTTTTGTCATCCCATAGGGATTGGCCGGGTTTAGTGGATGGGATTCGGTTATCGGGATCTTTTCTGGTATCCCATATACAGCAGCGCTTGAGGAAAACAGAAACCTGTCCACGCTGTTTTTCAGCATAGCTTCCAGGAGATTAAGCGAGGTGATCAGGTTGTGTTTGTAATATTTTCGAGGGTTTGTGAAGGACTCTCCTACCTGGATGAGAGAGGCAAAGTGCAGGACCGCACCAATATCATTTTGCTCAAAGACATCGATCAGAGCCTTCTTGTCTTCGAGATCTCCTTCGACCACCTCACCTCCTGTGAGAAGCTCTCTCCTTCCGGAAGAGAAGTTGTCATAGATAAGAACGTCAAACCCTTCTTTCAAAAGTTCTTTAACCGTATGGGAACCGATGTATCCGGCGCCGCCTGCAACCAGAATTTTCATGTGATGTCCTTTCCGATAAATTGTACCGCGATCCTCAATCCGTCCTCTTTTGTGTCGAATTCATTGTCCATTTGCAGTTCATAGAGTTTTTTGAGGATCTCCCCCATGTTTCGGCCGGGTTCGACTCCTATGTTGATAAGATCCCTCCCAAGGATAAGGGGCTGTATAGTTTCTTTGGAGACGTTCAGTTCCTTGAATTTATCCAGCAGCCAGAGGCTTTGTTCGTCCAGACCTTCGACAGGTTTGTCCGAACGGCCAGCCCGGTCAGATGCATCCAAAAGGACAAGGAGTTCGATGTTCCCGTCAATATCAGCTGCAAGGCGGTTAAATGCTTTTTTTGTAACCTTATTCTTGTTGGCCCAGAGTTCAGAGGCGCGGTGGTGGCAGAGGATCAGGGATGGTACGGTCTTTCGCAGGTCATAACCGTTCCAGGAGAAGATCTTCATCCGCTCAAAAGCCGAGTGAGTAATCTCAGCGCTGGCGACATCATGGCCTTTGCTTGTGATGACCATGCGCCCTTTCTTGAATTCCCAGGCAGTGGTTCGAGATTTTCCCACATCATGATAGAGAGCAGCCAGGAGCAAAGCCAGTTTTTCTTCCCTGTGGAGATTGAATTTCTCAGCAAGCCGCTTGGCCTGGTCTACGGTGATCTTGGAATGCTGCCAGACTGTATGATGGCCAAAACTGTCTCGTTCAGGATGGAAAACCGAATCCTGTATGCAAAGAGAGAGGGGATAGAGTTCGGGGAAAAGCTGCCTGAGGGCATCAAGCTTAAACAGTTCTTCAAGCCCGATGGATGGTTGAGGAGACTCCAGGAGAATCCTGAATGTTTCCTCGATCACCCTTTCAAGACTCAGGCCGGAGAGGTTGATGTTTTTGGAGGCCTGGTAAACCTCTTTGTCGATCTCAAAACCAAGGACCGAGGCGAACCGGGCAGCCCGCAGAACCCTGAGAGGATCATCTGGAAAAGCTTCCGGGTTGGTCAGGCGGATGATCTTGTCCTTGATATCCGCTCGACCGTCCTTCGGATCAATAACCTGCCCGTTAATGAGGCGGAGTGCGATACTGTTGCATCGGAAATCCCTGCGGCTCAGGTCCTCTTCTATGGGAAGATCAGGATCTGCATCGATGATAAAATCCTTATGCCCCCGAATACCAGCCGCGGCCGGCCGGTCCTTCCTGGGCAGGGCGATGTCATATGTCCGTTCCCGGATCTTGAATTTGATGACACCAAAACTTTTTCCGACCTGGTTAATACGGCCATCAGGCTCCAGGGCTTTGACGATGTCTTCAACAGGATGATGGCAGATCAAAAGATCTACAAGGTCAATGTTATCGCCGGTTCTTTTCAGGATCAGATCACGGACATATCCGCCCACTGCATAGACATCCGCCCCGAATTTATCCACAAAGAAGTCTTTTTCCAAAAATCGAGCATCTAAAGTGTCCATTACTCTAAATTTTACCTAGTGTCCTGTCATCTATATGATGTCGCAAAGATGACCGTCATTCCCGCGGAAGCGGGAATCCAGTATATTTTCTTTATTTTCATATCTTATCCTGGTTTCCCGCTTCCGCGGGAATGACGTCTAGCTTTTAGCCTTGGCCTTTGCCAAACTTTTAATTATTTATAATTTTTAAGCATTTCACTCGAACCCTAGAATCCTCGAATCCTATTTTTATTATCGCAATTTTTTCCCCTCCGGGCAAGCCGATCTCACCGCAGTGGCTTCGTCGTGTTCCGTTCGCAGTATATTAATACAGCTTCACGA
>CBDVEQ010000135.1:0-7307 GCA_965373045.1 uncultured bacterium
AAACGGGAAGTTTAGCCTCTTTATGAATGCGTTTGACTTTTAATTTCATGTTTAAATCCCTTCGATCCGGACCTCGGCAAAATAGGGCTCAGCGATCCGGCCCAACTCCATGATCTTCTCCGGCGGATAAGGCTGTAAATTTTGAAAGGCAGGGTCAAGAGCCCCCTCCGGAGAGAACTGCTGAAGCTGAAAAAGTTTTGCGCCTTCCAGCATTTGGCCAATTTTCTTTATCTCCTCAGCACCGATCAGTCCTGGAACAGCCGTGGTGCGGAAGGTGTGCTCCAGGCCGGACTCCCGGATGACCCCCACGCTCCGGCGGATAGACTCCACATCCACACTTACTCCGGCCGCTTCTTCATATTTGTCAAAGCTGGATTTTATGTCCATGGCAACATTGTCTACCAACCCCTTATCGATCAGATCCTTCAAACGGTCAGGAAAAGACCCGTTAGTGTCCACCTTGACCAGCAGGTTTCTGTCTTTGAAAATCTGAAGGAGTACTTCTATTTCCTCAAACATAAGGGGCTCACCGCCGGTTACACAGACCCCATCCAGCCAATCCTTTCGGGAATCAAGAAATCCCAGAACAAAATCCATAGGAAATGTGGGAAGATCATCCGGCCTGAGGACAAGATCTGCATTGTGGCAGAAGGGACAGCGGAAATTGCAGCCGCCGACAAATAATGTTGCGGAGATAAGTCCAGGGAAATCCTTGGGAGCGAATTTCTCTAAGCCCTTGATCGCAACCAACTGTCCAATTCCTCACGAGTATTTAGAACAGAGACAACCTCCGCCGCATCCCGAATGATCATTGTAGGTATAATAATGGATCCCTTCTCATCCCTGTTAAGGACTTTTAAATAATCCCTTATCTTCATCCTATCGTCTTTTTTGACCAGATCAAACTCCTGGACCTCAAGCGATGTTTCTTTCAGATAGGTTTTCATCGTATCGCATTTTGGGCAGTTGGGAAGAGTGAAAAGCAGATACTCCATGATCAACCTCTTCACGTATAGGAGGAATACGGAGTCCGTTCCTGGAATTCCTGCTGTTTTCCCGTGTTCCAGGTGGAAACAGGTCTCAGGTAACCAACGATCCGGGAGTAAACTTCCGTCTTCTCTCCGCACTTCGGACATTCAGGATTTTCTCCCTTGAGATAACCATGAGTCTTACAGATGCTGAATGTCGGCGTGATGCTGAAATAAGGCATTTTTGTCTTGGAGATTTTCTGAACCAGCTTCTTGCATGTTTTTCCGTCCACGGATTCCGGGAGGAATACGTGGAATATGGTTCCTCCTGTGTAGAGTGGCTGGATGTCCTTCTGATGTTCAATAGCCTCAAAAACGTCCCGGGTGGCATCTACATTCAGATGGGTGGAATTTGTGAGATAGGGTGTTTGATCGGTTCCTGCAGTGATGATCCTCTGGTATTTCTCTTTGTCCAACCGGGCAAAGCGAAAGGCCGTTGATTCTGCAGGCGTTGCCTCAAGATTGTACAGGTTTCCGGTCTCCTCCTGAAAATCCGGGATGACGCTTCTCATGAACTGCATGGTTTCAATGGTGAAGGCTTTCCCTTCCGGAGTGTCGATGCCCTGTCCCAGGAAATTCAGGCAGGCCTCATTCATTCCGCATATTCCTATCGTGGAAAAATGATTTTCAAAATGGCCCAGATAGACCTTGGTATAGGGCACAAGCCCCCTCTCCAACAGGTTGTTTACGATTCCCCGTTTGATCTCGAGGGACTCCTTGGCCAAAACCATCAGTTCCTTCAGACGCTTAAAGTACTCCTCTTTGGATTTGGCTTCATAGCCGATCCTGTTCACATTGATAGTAACAACTCCAATAGAACCTGTGGAATCTCCCGGTCCCCACATGTTTCCTGGCCTATGCATCAATTCCCGCAGATCCAGATTAAGCCGGCAGCACATGGCACGGACATCGCCAGGGTCCAGACCGGTCCCGATGTAATTCTGAAAGTATGGGATCCCATACTTGGCTGTAACATCAAAAAGGAGGTCGATATTGGGAGAGTCCCAGTTAAATTCCTCGGTCAGATTGTATGTGGGAATCGGGAATGTAAAGACACGTCCCCCCTGATCTCCTTCGATCATCAACTCGAGGAAGGCCCGGTTGATCATATCCATTTCTTTCTGGTACTCTCCGTAGGTAGAATCTTGTTCCTGCCCGCCTACGATGACAAATTTGTCCTTCATGTCTTCCGGAACCGTCCAGTCAAAAGTCAGGTTGGAGAAAGGTGTCTGCCATCCCCATCTGGAAGGGACATTCAAACCAAAAATGAGTTTCTGTATATCCTGTTTGACGCTTCCGTAATCGAGCTTATCCGCCCGGACAAAGGGAGCCAGGAATGTATCGACACTGGAGAAAGCCTGAGCCCCGGCGAATTCTCCCTGCATTGTGCCGATAAAATTGACCATATGCAGGCTAGCTGTTTCCAGATGTTTCGCCGGAAATGAGTGGACCTGGTTGGGAACATGCCCAAATCCCTTTTTCAACAGGTTTTCCAGCGACCAGCCGGCACAGTATCCAACTATAGGATAGGACAGATCATGAATATGAAGAACGCCCTCCATATGAGCTTCTTTAATGTTCTCGGTATATATCTGGTTGAGGGCATAGTTAGCCAGAACCTCCCCGGAGACACGCGCGTTAAGTCCGGAAAAGCTCATAACCCCTTCATTACTGTTTTCTTTGATCTTCCAATCCTGGTTATTGATGTAATCTCTGATCAATCTTTCCAGATTGATACCGGTTTTTTTTGCCTCTCGAATACCCTTGTGGCGTTCCCGATAAAGGATGTATGATTTGGCCACATCATGATATCCCTGCTTCATAAGAACCATTTCCACAATGTCCTGGATCTGTTCTACTGATGGGATCATAAGACTGCCGAATTTATCTTCCAGAATATAAGCAACGATATCCGATATGCTTTCAGCTTCGCGTTTTTCATCGATGCCATGAGATTTCATAGCTTTAAAAATTGCATTTGTGATTTTATCTTTGACAAAATCAGTGACAATTCCATCCCTTTTTTTAATCCTTGCAACAGCTCTTTCTAACAATTAATGTCTCCTTTCTATGAAATACCGATAAAAACAGAGGCCGTCTCTGCTTTTTGCTGCAAACAAGTTAAAATCAACCCCTAGGCATTCCTTTTGAGAATACTAGTTTCAATCAATACATATGGTGTATGTTCAAGGCTATGACCACAATTTATTGTGTTTGCTATACTAAATTATATCCATAGATGGACTATGTCAAGATATTTTTAATATTTTTTTTTCGGAAGGATTTTTTTAGAGAATCAGTGTAAAATGACGCCCAATTTATGAAGCTCTGCTTCCAGGTTTGTATATGGAAGGAAATGAATGGTCTTTATCCCTAGTTCTGATGCGGCAAGGATATTTTCTTCAATATCATCGATGAATACGCATTCCACAGCCTCGGCTTCAGATCGCTCAATGGCTTTCAGAAAGATCGAGGGATGAGGCTTCATTATACCCTGTTCATAGGAAAGAACGTATTCATCAAAGATCCAGATCTCGGGAAATGCTTTCTTAATGAAGCTGAATCGTTCAACATCGGTATTTGAGAGCATGACCAATCTGTACCTGGGCTTTAAGGATATTAAAGTTTTAAGGGCAGATGTATTTATAGAAAAGACATCGTTATAAATAGGAAAAAATGTATCCTGATCGATCCCGGCTTTCAGGATGCCGGTCACTTTCCGATAAAAATCCTTCGGGGAAATACGTCCGGTGTCAAAGGCCTGCAGGAGAGGAATATATTGATCAGCCATTATCTTCATATCATCAACGGAAAAGGGACTGTACTTCTTGATCCTTTGAAAAAACAGATCATTGTTAAAATAAACAATGATATTGCCCAGGTCAGAAATGATGGTTTTAATCACAATCCACTCCTTAAGAACTTGACAAGATTCTTCCACAACCCGGAGAAATTTTTAATTGAAAGGGCTGATTCTAGAGAGGGCAATGGGCTGGAAAGAGGAGGAAAGCCAGCCAACACTTGAGGAAAAATAATATGGATTTTTCTTTAAAAAAGACCGGCGAACACAACATCTGCATTAAAAAGTTCGCGAGTTCTCCGTCTTGTTCTCCATTCCACCGTATCTTTGACGTTAAGGTAGAACCAGAACTCATCAAATAATTTCAGTTTCTGAATATAATACTGGGCATAATCGGTTAAGGAATCAACATTGATCTTACCGACTAGTTTTCCCTTCTCATCCAGGACAGTGATCTTGTAACTGCCTTCTTCTCCAATAAGCTTCCCATGGATCCTGACTTTCTTCTTACCTTCCCAAGTCTCTTTTTTGCTGTAATTGAGTTCTTCTAAAAAGTCAAATCCGTCCCGGTCAACAATGCTGATAAAGTCGTCAAGAACGATATCTTCGCTTCTTGTAAAAACAGGCGTCCATTCATTATTCTCGCCTCTGACTTCCAGTTTATTAGCAACCAGTATAGAGGGCCGTTCAGGAGTAAATTCACCAACGCCTTTGACCTCTTTTCCAATCAGATCACTTATACTCCCTGAATCGAGATCTCCATGGATGACAATATCGAAACCTCTGACCTGCGGCACAAATACATACTTCCCGCATACAATTTTAATAGTCCCTTCAAAATCCAACTGACCTTCTTTAATAGTGACAACCCCCTCATCTAATGCATCCTCTTCCGTACTTTTGCACGCAATTGTCCCAGCTGCAACCAGTAAAAATGCCATGACAGCCATCCCTAGAATACGCAATGTCTTTATACCCATGACTCAAACCTCCAATACTTTATTCCATCAGCCTGCTTTATTCATAAAAACTGCCGATAGCCTAATATAATTTCTTATGTTCTTATGTATCATTCAGTCAGACTTTTTATCCGAACAATTCCCGCCATAACTTTGTCCTGTGACATTTCTGTAATATCTCAATTTTATTATCGGCAATTTTCACCCAACAGGCAAGCCGATCTTACCGCAAAGGTTTCGTCGTGTTCTGTTCGCGGTATATTAATACAGCTTCACGAACCACTCCTTGCAACTACGGCAATCTCGACTCGTGAATAATCCAGGTTAGGTAGTTCAAAGATCACAGAGAATTTCATCTCCTTGCAAGAAAATTCTTTATACCATTGAAAACAATAATTGTAAAGCAGAAAATGCTTCACCAGGCTGCTTTATTTATAAAAAATACCGATTTATTTTTTTCTTGACCGGCTGGAACTGCTTCTGGAACTTGACCGGGAGCTTGAGCTGGACGAAGAGCGTGACGACCTGGAGCTGGAGGAGCGGCTAACTTTGGAGCTGGAAGAACGGCTGCTTCGAGAAGGAGCGGAATACGAACGTGATGAGGATCGCGAGGAGGAACGGCTGACTCTGGAGCTGGAAGAACTTCTGCTGCGGGAGGGAGCAGAATACGACCGGGAAGATGAAGAGCGGGGAGTATTAGAGCGGACTGAAGAAGAACGGGAAGATGAAGTTCTCGAGGGAGCAGAATATGACCGGGAAGATGAAGAACGGGGAGTAATGGAGCGGACTGAAGAAGAGCGGGAGGATGAAGTTTTGCTTGAAGAACTGGATCTTGCAGAGTTTGAACTGTATCTTTTAATAGATGATGCAGAAGATCTTGAAGGAGCGGTGTAGCGGGAACTGGAAGAACGGCTGCTTCGAGAAGGAGCGGAATAGGACCGGGAAGATGAAGAACGGGGAGTAATGGAGCGGACCGAATAAGAGCGGGAGGATGAGGTTTTGCTTGAAGAACTGGATCTTGCAGAGTTTGAACTATATCTTTTAATAGATGATGCGGAAGACCGGGTCGAAGTCCCTTTCAGATTCCGGGCTCCAGACCTGGAAGAGGTTGACCGGCTTCGGGACACAGAACGCGTCGAGCCAAACTTCTCGCTCGAAACAAAGCTCTTGTTAACATTCCGGGTATTTGAGCGGCCAAGCACTTTGGATGCCTTTGCGCTTACAACCCTGTCTGCATTGGACACATACCTGACAGAAGGCTGCCTGCCCGAAAGGGAAATCTTCCCGAGGCGCGATATATTGTTCCTGCTCAACGCCACTTTCGATATACGTCTGGCCTGAAGCTGATTCTTGCGTACAACAGTCAATGCCCAGGAGTTATAAGGGTAGTAACCATTGCTGTACTGGCCATAAAAATGGTTGTTGATGATAACCACCGGACGGTTCCAATAGCTCAATGGAGCCCATCCCATATAGTCATAACCGTGGTACCAGTGCACCCAGGCCGGCCCCCAATGCCTCTGGGGAATCCAGTACCAGCCGAGACCTCCCCGCCAGTGCCAGCGGCCATAATGAGACACACACCAACCCCATGGCTCATAAGACACCCATGTCCATCCGATTATGGGATACCATACCCATCGACCGTTATAATAAGGACGCCAGGAAGAGTTGTATACATTAGGCACCCAGACATAGCCGTATGAGCCTTCATAAGTCCATCGGCCATAATAAGCCAGCTCCGCTTCATACTCATACAGATCATCAGGGAGATATTTCCTGTAAACACTCCTGTTGTGGAAGGATTCCCGTGAGCGGTTCCAAACGGCAAAACTCTCCTCATTTCGGTAAGAATAATCTTCCATATTCCTGAAGTAGCCGTTCTCAGCAACAATGCGCTCTCCGCCTCTGATCGCAATCGAACCTTCCTCGCCAGCTGCTTCCATCTCTCCTTCCAGGACATAGATCTCGGTGTTTCTGCTGGAACTCACTTCCATACGGTAGAGGCCTTTATCCAATATATAGAATGAGCCGTCAGGAGTGTGGATCTCAATGCCCTTTTCCATCATCAGGTTATTGATCCTCAGATAGATTCCTCCATCAAGCAGGTGAATGCTGATAAGATCATCTCCCCTGTCCGGAAGATTTACAAAATCGATCTGTGTGTCGTTATTTATCCGGATATAATTTTTGCGGCCCAGATGGATCTCCGCTCTGCCATCTCTTGTCCCAAGTTTATCTCCCTCAACCAGAGGCAGGTTCACGACTCCTTCCTCATAACCAAGGTCTCCTGATCTCTGTACAAAAACATCGCCCTTAACATAATTAAGACGCGCATAACTGTAGCTGTAATAATCGGTATTTTCACCAGAAAACACGAAAGGAAGGCACAATGCCGTACAGGCTAAAAAAGTTAGTAATTTTTTCATTTTTTTCTCCTTTCACCTATGTGAAAGCAAAATCCGTGCCAACACACTATCCCTGTACTGATAAAGTGAGAATGTCCCTTGAAGAGGACGG
>CBDVEQ010000136.1:0-7167 GCA_965373045.1 uncultured bacterium
GTTAGATACAGAAAATTGATGGATATGGATGAATCGGCGAAGATTCTTTTGACTTTTTCAATATCAAACGTTACCGCTCTTTTATACAGCAGCAGGTCTTGAAGGTGAAACTGGAACGAGATATCATCCATATTAATGCTCATAAGTTCCATTAGCGTCTTATTATCAAGCTGAGGAAGGATTTCCTTCTGGTAAAATAGGAAAACGTTTTTCTGACCCGGTTTTTCTTTCAAGAAATCGGCGAACCTCTGGAATTTATTCTCATTGATGGATCTAATCGTTTCGAGCATGTTCAGGAGCATTAAATACTTCATGCGATTTGTGAGATTTGCTTTAAGTTCCTTTAGAATGGAGATATATTCTGCATTGGCCAGCCTCGTGTCTTTTTTCAACTTTGATTTGAGCTGAGAAGCGATCTCCTTTTCAGGAAGTATTTCAAGGGCCTCTTTCTTGAAATTGTAGGTTTTCATCGGAGTAATGACTGTCAAGGTATCTCCTGGGGCGATAACGCTCGAAAAAAATTCATCGATGGCCTCTCCCAGTTTTGGAAGATAGTCCTGAACTTCGAACAGAAGGACGAAGTGTCTGGAGACTTTGGGGGCAAATATCTTTTTAGATTCTCTAGCCGCCGCACTTTTCTCCTCCTTAACAATATCCGTTTTTTTGATCAGGTACACGGCTTCGACCTTCTGAAGAACGCCGTCTTCGTAGATCTCAAAGTCATCCATTGTCAGATTGTCAATAAAAGTATCTCCTTTGAATACCCGTACTGGGACCTCGATATTTACAGCTACTGCTTCATGTTGGATTTCTTGGGGGATAGATGTAGTACAAACAGCAAGAAGGATCAACACAAAAATAAGCTTCTTCATAATTTCTAGATTATTATTTATATTTTTTGCCTGTATCTGCATCAGGAAAAGGTTTAAAATATTTTTTCTTTCCCAGCGGTGACCACAGCCCGTATCCTTCCTCATGAATTCGACATTTGCCCTCAGAGGTCCACTTGAATCCGTAATTGTAGCCAAACCAAAGGTATTTATCCCCTCCGCCGTTTTCAGTAGTTATGTTATAACGGGCGTTCACGTTTCCTATGCCCATGGCCTTATCGCCGGGTGAAGCTCCATCTCCTCTGTCTCCTTTGTTCGCGTCAAATGGAACCCAGCCATATGGAGGAAGATAGACTTCTGTCCATCTATGAAACACATCGTCGATGCCAGCATCATCTCCGCGGCGGCTGACTGCGCCCACATAACGAATAGGAACTCCAAGAGCACGGCAAAGTGCGATCATACAATAAGAATATTCAGAGCAGGATCCTGTGCCGCGTTTAAGGACGGTGGGGGCCGGATTCCAGCCTCCCAGAGGTTTAAGGTTGTAACTCAGGTGGCTGCCGAGAAAATCGTAAACACGCCGGGCGATCCAATACGGATTTTTTTCTTCTCCGGCAATTTTTAAAGCAAGTTTTTGAATTAAGGGGTTGTTGATACGATATTTATCTCCATCCTGTGTGTATTTTTTCCTTATATCTCCAGGAATACTGCTAATATTTTCCACCTTATCCGGATAGATGAAATATTCTGTGGCGTAAATTTCGGCATTAACTTTCCAACCCGGCTTGACAATTGAGCCGCTTTTTAGGTCCCTGTAAGAAAAGTGAGCTATTTTCTGGCCCCAACTGTCTTTGATGATCTTTTCAGGTGCAGGATCGAACTGCACCGGCCCCAAAAGAACCTGGTTGTCACGATTTTTTGGGATCGGGAGGAAAACATCTAAAGTTTTTACTGTTCCCGGGCCGTAGTTCCGGAATTCTTTTATAAAATGAAGGGACATCTGACGTTTATCCCATCTTGAGAGAATATCTTTACAGAAGACTTTAATTTTATATATTTCGTCATTTTCATAATCCACATTCCAAAGAACATTATTCCCCCAGGCCAGTCCATATGCGAAAGGCCCATATGCCCGGAATGAAGAGAGACAAAGTCCATCTTTAGGGTCTACCAGGTAGATCCTGTCACTGCCCCGGTCTGTAACCCATAGATATTTTCCATCAAACGTAATTCCTGTGGGCTCCCTGGATGGAGAAGGAAAATATTGAACCATCATCCCGTCTTCTGGAGAGACCTTGAGACGAAGGTCCTGCTTGTGGTCAATTATCCATATATATTCACCATCCCATGCAAGGTCACGTGGATAAGAGGAATTAGATTCCAGAATTAATAAGGCTTTGCCGGTTTCCGGATCGAGTTTGTACAGATGTTTTTCTCCGGAGTCTATGTGCCAGAGATTTTTTCCATCCCAGGCCAATCCTTCCGGATGATAACCAGGAGAATCAAAGGTTTTTACGACTTTTCCATTCTCCGGGTTTATCTTATAGATCTGGTCTGAAAAATTATCTGCAAGCCAAAGATATTTTCCGTCATAAGCCAAGCCTGTCGGGCAGGAGCCTGGGGATTCTATTGTATTCAAGATATCCCCGACTTTTGCCCAGGATAGAGGCAGGAAAAATGAAGTGATCAGGAAAAAGAATAGAATTTTTTTCATAATAACCTCCTTAGTTTTCAGGGTCCAATCGACCGACAGCTTTTTCCACTTCGTCCAGGATCTCACAAGATCTGACAACCTCTTGCATTTTTGTGTGATCAGGATAGAGGGGGCGGTCTTCATCGAGATGTTCCACATATCTGCGTATGACCTTTTTGGCAGAAGAGACGCCCTTGCCGGGATTAAATTCCCGGAAATCCAGAGCCTGAGCAGCAGCTATGAATTCGATCCCGAGAATTCCATAGGCATTATCAAGGATCTGTGCGTTCTTGATGGCCGTGTTCATTCCCATGGACACAAAATCTTCCTGGTCAGCAGCAGCAGGAATTGACATGATGGATGCCGGAGCAGACAGGATCCTCTGCTCTGTGATTAGTGAGTCTGCTGTGTACTGGCTGAGCATCAAACCAGAATACATTCCGGCTCCTTTAGTTAGAAAAGCAGGCAATCCTACACTCAGAGCCGGGTTAGTCAGGCGGTTGAGCCGCCGCTCAGAAAGGACGCAGACCATAGTGACCGCTGCTCCTACCATATCCATAGGAAGTGAAACAGGAGAGCCCTGAAAATTGGCTCCTGTAAGCGTCAATTTATCTTCAGGAATAAATACTGGATTGTCTCCTACACCGTTCAACTCAGTTTCTACCTGATCTTTCGCATAGGCGACAGCATCATGAGCAGCGCCGATAACCTGGGGTGTAGAACGCATAGAATAGGCATCCTGGACTTTTGTCTTGATCTTACCCGAAAGAAGATCGCTTCCCTCGAAACATTTCATCAATGAACGGGCAGTTCTCACAGCGCCTGAAAATCCGCGTGCTTGATGGAGGCGTACATCATAAGGTTTCATATTGGCCAACAAAGACTCAAGGCTCATGGCGCAGGCGATCTCTGCCTGCTTGAGCCAGCGGTTAATATCATAGAGATGGATCGCGCTCATGGCAGTGAGGAGATTCGACCCGTTGATAGTAGACAATCCGTCTCTGGCTTTTAATCCGGGGATAGGAATCCCAGCTCGATCCATGGCAGTTTTGCCGGACAGCAGTTCGCCTTTAAAATAGGCTTCCCCTTCTCCCATTAAGAGGAGTGCGATCTGAGACATGGGAGCCAGGTCGCCGCAAGCTCCGACCGATCCTTTCTGACAGACAAAAGGTGTTACCCCTTTGTTCAGCATTTCAACCAGCGTCAGTGTGATCTCTGGACGGCATCCTGAATGGCCCTTTGCGTGGACATTGATTCGTCCTGCCATGGCTCCCCGTACATATTCTATGGGGGCAGGATCGCCTATTCCCGCGGCATGGTTATAGATCAAATACTTCTGGAATTGAGCGACCTGTTCATCGGCCAGCACAACCTCTGAAAATTCTCCGATCCCTGTATTGACTCCGTACATGATCTCCCCGGCCTGGATTTTTTCCTCAAGCATAGAACGGCACACTTTAATTCTTTCCAAAGCCTCAGGATGAAGCTCGACTTTTTCATTGAAACGGGCGATTTTAACAAGTTTTTCAATGCTTAGCTCTGAACCATTTAAAATGATAGGCATGTTTATCTCCTTAAGATATATTTATTACAGAAATAACGATATATTTTCAAGTTTTTTTACTCTCAAACGACTTCAATGATCCAGAACAGCTTGTCAGGATATATTCAAAAACCTTTCTCTGACCTGAACTCTTTTCAATTTCCAGCTTTTTTTTATTGACTTTTTTAGGGGGAATTTATACAACTACCTGGATACAAGAACAGGACAGAACCATGAAAAATTGGTATGTATTAAATACAAAACCAAAAAAAGAATTCCAAGTGGAAAAGCTGTTTATTGCGGGAGGATTTAACGTTTATAACCCTAAATATAAACAGGATAATAAAATTTTACCATTTTTTGCCGGATATGAATTTATTCAATTCGAGTTCCCTTTGCAATATCAAATGGTGAAATACACCAGGGGAGTCAAACGGATCATCGGCAATCAGGAAGGTCCTATTCCTATTGAAGATGAGGTTATCCTGGTGATCAAAGCACGAGAAAAAAATAGTTTGATTGAGCTTGAAAAATATGGAATAGAACCGGGAGTTGGAGATGAGATCGAAGTTGCTGAAGGTCCTTTGAAAGGATTAAGAGGCATATTTAAAAAAGAAATGAAAGCGAAAGAAAGAGCGCTTATTCTTTTAAATTATGTCACATATCAAGGCCGAATAATCGTTGATAAGAAAAAAATAAAAAAGGTTTTAAAATAATCCACAAGGAGATATCAATGAGAGTCCCATTTCTGGACCTGAAGGCTCAATATAAAACTTATGAAGAAGAAATTAAAACAATGCTGGATAAATTTCTGCCCGAGCAGAAATTTGTACTTGGTGAAGAGATCGAACGCCTGGAACAGGAGTTGGCGGCATACTGCGGCACTTCCTACGGGGTAGGTGTTTCATCCGGGTCAGACGCCCTAATAATTTCTCTTATGGCGTTAGGAATTGGAAAAGATGATATTGTGGTGACCACGCCGTTTACTTTTTTTGCCACCGCAGGCGCCATTGCCCGGATTGGTGCTGTTCCGATGTTTTGTGATATCGACCCGGTCACTTATAATATCAGCCCGGAATGTCTGGATGATCTGCTTGCAAAAGAGATCGAGGATAGAGGGAATTCCAAAATAAAAGCAATCCTTCCAGTACATCTTTACGGACAGTGTGCGGATATGAATGACCTCATGGCTCTTGCAGAGAAATTCCAGCTTCATGTCATCGAGGATGCTGCCCAGGCTGTTGGAACGGATTATCCGGCTCCAGGGGGGGTAAAACGAGCATGCTCTATGGGGACTATGGGGACACTTTCTTTTTTTCCATCCAAGAATCTGGGTGCATTTGGAGACGGTGGTATGGTTCTTACAAATGATAAAATTTTAGCTGATAAATTAAAATTGCTGAGAGTTCATGGTTCGACAAATAAATATTTTTATAAAACTTTAGGAGGAAATTTTCGTCTTGATGCTCTGCAGGCTGCGATTTTAAGAGTAAAATTAAAACATCTGGATTCGTGGATTCAAGGCAGAAAAATAAAAGCGGAATATTACGACAGCCAGTTTCAAGATTCAGGACTGGTTGAAAAAAGGCTTCTGGTATATCCAAAAACGGTCTTCCGGGAACTTGGTATTACAAATTATCATACCTACCATCAATATGTCATACGGGCAGACAGGCGGGATGAGCTTCAGGCTTATCTCAAACAGAATGGGATGGCCTCTGCTATCTACTATCCTTTGTCCCTTCATCTTCAGGAATGTTTCTCCTACCTTGGTTACAAAGAAGGAGATTTTCCGGAATCAGAAAAGGCCTCTAAAGAAGTGCTGGCCCTGCCTATTTATCCCGAACTGACACAGGAGCAGCAGGACGGGATTATCAGCAGCATTCAAGGATTTTTTTCAGGTCTTTGATTGAAAGCTTTGATCCGCTCAGGATAAGGGCGACATTTTTGGCTTTCTGAGTGGATTTCAAGAACGCTGCAACAGAAAGGGCGGCCGCTCCTTCGATGAGCAGGTGATGTTTCTCCAGGATAAGACGTACAGCATTTTTAATTTCTTCTTCGGATAAAAGGATAAATTCATCAATATATTCTTTACAGAGTAAAAATGTCATAGAATTTTCTTCGATACCTCCCGCAGTCCCGTCTGAGAGCGTGGGCTTGGAATCCATATCAAGGATTTTTCCTGCCTTCAGGGATTCATACATGACCGCTGAATTGAATGGCTGGCATCCGATGATCTTAATTTGCGGATCCCGTTTTTTTAAATATCCGGCAATACCTGAGATCAATCCTCCGCCTCCAACAGGAACAAACACGGCATCAAGCTTATTTTTTTGGAGTTCCAATTCAATTCCGATTGTGCCATGGCCTGCGATGATCTGAACATCATTATAAGGAGAGATGTACGTTCTCCCGGTTTCAAAAGCCAGCTGCTTGGCGAAGATTTCAGCCTTGAGGCAATCATCGCCGTGGAATCGGATGTCTGCTCCATATTGTTCCATGGCTTCGATCTTTGTTAGTGAGGCGTTCTCAGGCATACAAATGGTCCCTTTAATATTCAGGGTCTCAGCAGCATAAGCAAAGGCTGCCCCGTGATTGCCAGTGGATGCTGTTATAACACCTTTTTTCTTATCTCTTTCACAAAGAGACAGGAGTTTGTTAAATGCGCCGCGCAGCTTAAAAGAGCCTGTGATTTGAATATTTTCCAATTTTAGATAGACCTTTTTCTGAGTCAGCCGGCTGAGATAAGGGGAAAATTCAAGAGGCGTCTTCCTGATCCGGGCTTTGATCCTATCATTAGCCTTTACGATCTCTTTTAAAAGGGGGATATCCATTCCTTTGAAAATCATATCATTGAGCTCCTGTGAAGTTCTTAGAGGTCTATTGAAGTCTATTGAAGTCGTTGAAGTCAAGAAGAGTTCGTTGAGCTCATTGGGTTTGTTGAGTTCTTTGGGTTATTTTAATAGAATTTAAGTTTATGAACTCAAAGAGCTGGATTCCCGTTTACACGGGAATGACGGAACACGACGAAGCCACTGCGAAGAGATCGGCTTGCCCGTAGGGTAAAAGATGTCGACTTAATTTAGAAAAAAGTCAAT
>CBDVEQ010000137.1:0-7129 GCA_965373045.1 uncultured bacterium
TCAAAAATTATATAGATGTGTTTAAAAAAAGTTAAATGTTTCCTGGAAATAACCTTGATTTTACAATTTTCATCTTTGCGATACGAAATACCAGCGCCGTGATCAAACATCCAAGACCATACTTGATACTTCGTATAAGGTTAATTGAAGAAGCCTCTGCAAAATATTTTGTAGGACAACTTACCTCAGCAATCGTATAGCCAAACCATACAATCTGAGCAAGCATTTGATTGTCAAAAACAAAATCATCTGAATTAACTTCGAGCGGTAACCGCTTGAGCATCTCTCTCGAAAAAGCCCTGTATCCTGTATGATATTCGGAAAGTTTCGCACCAATAAAAATGTTTTCTACAAATGTTAATAATCTATTGGGAATATACTTCCATATGGGCATTCCTCCTTTCAGCGCATATCCTCCAAGAATCCTGGAACCCAAAACGCATTGATAAAGGCCATTTCCTATTATTGAAGCCATTGCCGGGATAAGTTGAGGAGTATACTGGTAGTCAGGATGAACCATAATAATAATATCTCCATCGTTTTCAATGGCTAACCTATAGCATGTTTTCTGGTTAGCTCCGTATCCAAGATTCTCCTTATGGGTGTAAACAACCGTATTAGGTAATGTTTTCGCAATGGCTGCTGTTTCATCACTGCTTGCGTCATCTACAATAATAACGAGATCCACAATATCCTGCGCCATAACTTCCTTATATGTTTTCTGCAAAGTCTCTGACGCATTGTAAGCTGGCATGACAACGATAACTTTTTGATCTCTATACATTTAAATCCTTTTTATCTCATTATAAGGTTTTTATCAAATTCATACTGTTCCCCCTTTCCGGTTTCGAAGGTGATACTTTTCTGTAAATATTTCAACCGGCAGTGTCTACCCTGCTCCGAATAAATGCAGACAGATGTCAGCTCTCCGTCCTTCCAGTCCATGTCCACCTCAAAACCTCCCCGGGCGCACAGACCTCTGACACTTCCTTCTCCCCAGACCCGGGGAAGCGCCGGAAGCAGGTGGATAATGCCTAAATGGGATTGGAGAAGCATTTCTGCAATTCCGGCCGTGCCGCCGAAATTTCCATCGATCTGAAAAGGAGGATGAGTATCAAACAAATTAGGCAGCGTAGATTTCGCAAGAAGAGCCTGCAGATTTTTAAGGGCGCTCTCCCCATCCTGAAGCCGGGCAAAAAAATTGATGACCCAGGCACGGCTCCAACCTGTGTGCCCGCCGCCGTGCTCCAGTCTCCTTTGTATTGTGCTCCTGGATGCAGAAAACAGATCAGGTGTCCGGGGAGTGAACTGGGCAAGAGGATAGAGTCCCAGGAGATGGGACATATGCCTGTGACCTGGTTCCGCCTCTTCATAGTCCTTTATCCATTCCATGATGGTTCCGTCCTTCCCGATCCTAACAGGAGGAAGTTTTTCCAGAGCGTTTTTTAATTCCTCTATGAATTCATCATCAATATTGAGGACATCCCCAGCAGCAATGCAGTTCTCAAAGAGAGCCCGGGTGATCAAAATATCGATCGTGGCAGCATAGGTCAAAGTGGATTTTTCTCCTGAGGGAAGAACAAATTGGTTCTCCGGAGAATGGGACGGCGCTGTCACCAGAAATCCCTCCCCATCGTCAATGAGGAAGTCCAGGACAAACAGGGCCGATTCCTTCATTATGGGATAGGCTTTTTCCCTCAGAAAAGATGCATCCATGGTGAATTCATAATGACGCCATAGAGGGAAAGTCATCCATGGTCCATTGAGCGGAGTCACACCCCAGGGACCGTCCGCCACTCCGGTACGGCCGAATGGGTCGGTCAAGTGATGAAGTGTCCAACCCCTTGCTCCGTACATTTCCCTGGCTGTAACGCGGCCGGGAACCCTTAGTTGGTTTAAAAATTCCGTTAATGGAAGAACTGTCTCAGGAAGATTCCCCACTTCTGCTGGCCAGTAGTTCATCTGCAGATTAATCTTGGTATGAAAATCCGAATTCCATGGGGCATTAAACAATGAGTTCCATACTCCCTGGAGATTAGCTGGCAGAACACCGGGATATCTGGAGCTGCCCATCAGAAGATACCGGCCGAACTGAAAATAAAGCGCTATCAGATCCGCATCGGTTTTTCCATTCTTCAAGGCCTTAATTCGATCGTCTGTAGGAATGGAGGAAGACAGATTTCCGCCCAGATCGAGCTTAACCCGGTTAAACAGGCGTTCATGGTCAAGTATGTGAGAGGATTTTAAATCCATATAGGATTTCTGTCCTGCTTTTGAAATTATCTGGCGGCAGACAGCGTCAGGCTCAATGGACCTGTCATAATCCAGCTTTTTTAATTGATAATCAGTGGCAGCCGTGTAGATCAGGGTCGCCGAATCCACACTGCACAGCTTAAGTTTTTTCCCCTGCGGTTCAATGCGCCCGCCTTCTGTGAGGACCAGAAGCCGTGCAGCAAATCTCATGTGCGGCCCTTCCGGTCCCCGCAGCGGATCAGATTCATCTACGATCTGTCCCTTCATAACAAGTTGATTTCCGCCCTCGATACTGATTTCGGCATCTTTTTCCCGAGCCAGGGTCAGGGTCGCATTAATAGCGTTGTTCGACCCGGAATCGAGGCGTACGACAAGCACATTGTCCGGGGCAGAAACAAAATATTCCCTCACATAACGTACTGACCCTGAATTATAAGTGACCCGGCACAGTCCTGATGCCAGGTAAAGCTCGCGTTGATAATCTCTGATCTCCATATGATCAGGAAAATCAATAAACATATCGCCAGCCGTCTGATATGACCGGATACGTGGAGGGGTGCCCAAGAATGTTCTCGCTACAAGGTCCCGGGCTTCCTTGTTTTTTTCATTGATCAGAAGCTCTTGAATACGGGGAAGATTTCTCAGGGCTTCAGGATTGTTGTTATTTATCCGGCTCCCTGCCCACAGGCTCTCCTCATTGAGCTGGATCCGGTCTCTGGAAACACCTCCAAAGATCATGGCACCCAGACGACCGTTACCAACCGGGAGAGCTTCGACCCACTTCTCAGCCGGCTGAATATACCACAGCTTGAGATCCGAGTTGTCCCAGAGCCGTTCAGCTCTGCCTTCCTGACCGGGCGGCCCGCATGCGTTAATAAAAAAGATCGCACAAAACCCCAAAATCAGTAATATTCTATGTTTAAAATCCACTATAAATACATTTTCCATCCCGACTCCTTTTACAAAAGCCCGAAAATCCTGGGCAGCCATAAACTCAACTCCGGAAGATACGTGATCAATAAAAGGACTATAACCATAACCGCAAAAAATGGCAGCATGGATCTTGTGACATGAGCGATGGTCGTTTTTCCCACTCCGCATCCCACAAATAGTACTGTTCCTACAGGAGGCGTACATAATCCGATACAGAGATTCAGGACGATTATGATACCGAAATGAAGAGGGCTTAATCCCAGCTGCAAAACAACCGGCAGAAATATGGGAGTGAAGATCAGAACCGCAGGAGTAATGTCCATAAAGGTTCCCACAGCGAGAAGGATCACGTTGATAATAACCAGTATTAAAAATTTGCTGTCCGTCATTCCGACCAGGGCAGAGCTGATGCTCTGGGGGATATTTTCATAGGACATGATCCAGGACATGGCCTTGGACGTACCGATAAGGAGCATGACAACAGCCGTGATCTCAACGGTTTTGAGCAGGATCTGTGAGACTTCCTTTAATTTTACTTCCCGGTAAAATACCACGGACAGGATAAAGGAGTAGATGACAGCCACAGCGCTGGCTTCGGTCGCTGTAAAGATACCGGCTATAATCCCGCCTATCACAATGACAATCAGCAAAAGACTTGGACCAGCACTGAGGAAGTGCTTTATTCCTGTGATAAAACTCTCCCGGCCTCCAACCGGATACTTTTTTTTCTTAGCTATAAAAAAACAGACCGTCATAATCCCCAGTCCCATCAGAATGCCCGGGACATAGCCTGCTACAAACAGCGCGGCGATCGAGACCCCGCCGCTGGCCAGAGAATAAACGATAAGAACATTGCTCGGCGGGATGATAAGCCCTGTTGTTGCAGCTGTCACAGTGACTGCGGTATTAAAGTTCTTATCATAGCCCTCCCGGTTCATGATGGGAATCATAAATCCTCCGATCGCTGACGTCGCAGCCACAGCCGAACCTGAAATGGCTCCAAAAAACATACACGCTAGAACATTGACAAAAGCCAGGCCTCCGGGAAGCCGTCCTACCAGAACTCTGGCAAAATCTATAAGCCTCCGTGCGATCCCTCCTCTTCCCATAAACTGGCCGGACAGGATGAAAAAAGGAATGGCCAGCAGGGCAAAACTATTGATACCGGATGTCATCTGCTGAGCTACCGTGGTTACAGCAGGTCCCGGAGCGATCGTAAACAGCATGGTGATTGTTGTTGCGATCCCGATACTTATGGCGATCGGCACACTAAGAGCCAGAAGAGCAGCAAAACTGAGAATCAAAACTATAACGGATAGTTCCATTCACCTCATCCTATTTAATCTATAATGCTGATATCATACTCTGAGATCTTTTCCGGCTCTTTTTGATAGGCTTCCAAAATAAACGAGACAGAATACAGAATGATCAGGATCCCTGTCAGAGGAATCACCAGATAAACATACCCCATTTTGATACCTAGCGCCGGTGATATCTGGTTTAAAGTAAGAGTCAGCATCACAAGCCGTATACCTCCAATGACCATGACACACACTGTAAAAATCAGAATGATCCCATTGACCAGGATATCTACACGCCTTTTCTTCAAACCGGAAAGTTTTCTGGTTAGCAGATCGATACCCAGATGCGATCTTCTGTAAAAGGCATAACCCGCGCCAAGAAGAGCGATCCATATCAGAAGAAAACCAGCCAGCTCCTCGGTAAAAGAGCTTGGTTTCCTGAGGATAAAGCGAGTGATCACCTGCCATGTCACATCCAGCACAATGACAGCCATGAGAAATGTCAAGAAGATTCCCAGGATCTTGTTGATCTTCCAGACAAAATGTTTCATTTTATCTGCTTTATCTGCTTAATGAGTTCATAGATGGGTGTTCCTTGATAGGAATCAAACATGCCACGGGTTGCATCGATAAAAGGCTTCTTATCCGGCCGGATGACTTCCACACCGGCTTCCCTTACTTTACGAAGAGCATCGTCAGAGGCTTCCTTCCACAATTTTCTCTGATATTCCACGGATTCATCCACTGCTTTTTGAAGCCATATCTGCTCATGTAGATCAAGGCTTTCCCAGACACGTGTGCTCATCAGAAGGACATCGGGTACAGCCGTGTGCTCATCCAGAGTGTAAAATTTGCATACTTCGTAATGATGGGACAGATAAAAACTCGGGGGATTGTTTTCCGCTCCATCCACCACACCCTGCTGAAGGGCAGTGTAGAGTTCCCCCCATGGGATCGGTGTAGCGGAACCTCCGAGCGACTGAACCATCCTGACCGACATATTGCTTTTCATAACACGGATCTTCAGTCCTTTGAGGTCATCCGGGGAAAGGACCTGTTTTTCCTTGGTATAAAAACTGCGGCTTCCCGCATCGTAATAACAGAGGCCGCGCAAAAAATAATCTTCCCCTGCAAGGAGAAGTTTTTTTCCTATATCTCCTTCTAAAACCTTCCACATGTGTTCATGATCACGGAAAAGATAGGGAATTCCAAAGATCTTCATCTCCGGAACAAAAGATTCCAGAGGCGCTGAAGAGACCTTTGTCATTGCCAGGCTGCCGATCTGAAGAAGTTCGATGAGATCCCTTTCCATACCAAGCTGACCGCTTGGATAGATATCCACTTTTATCCGGCCGCCTGAATATTCATTTACTTTATTTGCCATAAAAATCATGGCTTTGTGCACGGGATGGGCCGCGTTCAGAACATGGGCCAGTTTTAATACGCGCTGCTTTTGAGATGTCCGGCATGATGGAAAAACCAGGAGAATAAGAACGGAAAGAACAATTGATGACGTCAGTTTAAACCATTGTTTCCGCATGATGGCAAAATTCTCCATATCTATTATCATACGGTCATCTGAACATCAAGCATGAAATCCTGACTGATTTGAACTTTGCCCTTCGTTGTGATATATGCATTATTCTGTAGTTTTTCTTTTGGCCCTGGATTATTCACGGGCCGAGGTTGCTGCAGATGCGAGGCGTGACCCATGTAGCTGTGGTTACCCACCGCAAATGGGTCACAACAAAGCAGATGCTGTGAGATCGGTTCGCCCGAAGGGTAAAAAACGCCGACGGATATATAAAGATTGTTCTTGAAAAGTGTTTTCAGCAATGTCAGGAATTTATCCTGACATTGCTGAACGAAAAAACGTCGACGTTTTTATGAATAGTTCAGGAAGGAGGTTTCCATGACTTATCTAACCAAACATTTTTTTATCTTTCAAAAACGCTATTTAAAATTTTCAGCAATTATTATTTTTTGTATCCTCTTTTCAGCAGGCCTGGTCCTGGCGGACAACACACCTATCACCAAAGCCAATTACAAACTTCCTGCCCGGTTCGGCCCGCAGAAGATTAAAAAAATGGTCTTCAGCACTTATGTTGACGCTCACTGGCTCAAACACAGCGAGCGCTTCTGGTACACCTATGAAACCAGCGAAGGAAAATCCTGGCACATCGTGGACCCGGTCAAAAAGACCAAAAGACCCATCTTCGACAATGTCAAGATGGCATCCATGCTGACAAAAATGACCAAAGACCCCTATGATGCCCTGCACCTCCCCATCACAAAGATCAAATTCGTGAAAAAGGACAGGTTTATCTACTTCAAAGTCCTGAAAAATAAGAGTGTCCTTGCAGCCGAAAAAAGAAAAGCCAAAGAAGAAGAAGAAAAAAAGAAAAAAGAGGAAAAGAAAGAGGAAAAGAAAGAGGATAAGAAAGTAGAAGAAACTGAGGTTGATAAGGAAGATAAGGTCAAGGAAGAAAAGCTGAAAAAAGATAAAGGAAAGGAAGAAGACAAAGACAAAAAGGAGAAGGAAGAAAAAAGTGAGGTGGAAAAGGCCAAAGAAGAGGCCCAGAAATACCACCACTTTGAATATGAACTGGCCACAGGAAGGCTCACTCTTCTTGAGGATTACG
>CBDVEQ010000138.1:0-7123 GCA_965373045.1 uncultured bacterium
ACCTTTTTCTTTGTCACCTATTTCCACTATTATGGGAAAGTATTTCCCATTTCTTTTTAGAAACACAATATTATCGCCTTT
The DNA here is from genome assembly GCA_965373045.1 of uncultured bacterium. Lineage (GTDB taxonomy): Bacteria > Acidobacteriota > Aminicenantia > Aminicenantales > Aminicenantaceae > DAOVDI01. Next base: position 82 of record CBDVEQ010000138.1, read on the forward strand.
ATCATCCAAAATGGCTTCTTCAGGAAGGACAAGAGCCTTACTCTGATGATTCAGGGAGATTTTAATCTCAGCAAACATTCCTGGTTTGAGTTTAAAGTCTTTATTCTTCACTTCTGCCCGGACTGTAATTGTCCGCGTCTCTTCATTTAGTACATCGCTGATATAGCTTGTTTTTCCCACGAATGTTTCTCCGGGATAAGCAGGAACAGAAACTTCAACTTTTTGTCCTATTCTTATTTTGGCTATGTCTTTTTCATAAATATCTGCATCGATACAAAGAAGAGTTGGATCCATTACGGTTAAGATTTCTGTTGTCTGGTCTACCATTGCTCCCAGCACAACATTGATCTCGATGATTTTTCCGCTGATAGGAGCAAAGAGAGCGATAACAGGATTGATCTGGTGGATTTCAGCAATAACCTTTACTTGCTCCTCGGTAAATCCCAAAACGTGAAGTTTTTTCTCGGCTGCATTCATATTGGTTCCGGCAATCTTAAACTCTGCTTCGCGGGCAAGAAAATCTTTCTGGGCTCCTACTCCTCGATCAAAGAGCCTTTTTTGTCTTTCAAAGTTGACTTTGGCCAGTTCATGATCAGCCTGAGCCTTGTAAAATTCAGATTTGGCTGTCCCGACTTCTTCACTCTGGAGAGTGATAAGTTCCTGCCCAGTTTTAACCCAATCTCCTATTCTTATATGGATTCTGGAGATTCTGGCAGGGAAGGCGTAGCTTACAACAGCCTTTTTTTGTGGGTGGGCTAAAACTTTTCCCAAGGCTTGAAGCTGCGATTTTAGTGGTTTTAGAGCGGCTTTAAGAGTTTCTATTTTTACGGCTTTGTGTTCTTCTTCAGACAGCGTTACAAAATCGTCTTTTCCCCATGTTCTTTGGCCTGTTCTTTTACGTGCTCTTGCGGCCAGCCTTCCAAGGACTTGCCGGCTTTCTGGTTTTGTTTGAGCAATTTCTTTGTCCATTTTTTCTTCATGCGTTTTTGTCCTTGAACAGTTTATCCCAAACCCCATTATTGAAATAATAAGAAATAAAAAGAAAAATTTCTTTATCATTGTTCATCTCCTTCAAATTTTTGGCCGATTGATTTCTCTAGAGCAGCTAAAGCAACGCCATAGTTATAGAGAGCATCTGCATAAGATTTTCTGGCTTCAATCAGAGTCCTGCGGGCTTCGATCAGCTCAATGGCGCCGATTTCCCCTTCCTGATAGCTAAAGAGAAACATGTTGTAGACTTCTTCTGCCTGGGTTAATATTTCATCTTCGAAGAGCTTAATCTGGTTACCGGAGGTAAGAGCGTTCATGTAAGCTTCTTCAACTTCTAAGGTGATGGAGTTTTTTAGATATTCAGTTTCCCTTTTCAGGGATTCGATGTTTGCTTGAGATTCAGCGATCTCTCCTTTTTTTGGCTGCCAGAAAAATAGGGGAATGGGAAAGGACAGGGTAACATCCCACCATTTTCCCTCTCCCTCAATGCGGTGTCTGGAAACTCCCAATTCGAAGTCTGGCAAGTAGCCTAAATAAGCCTGTTTTTTCGTGAGATTTTCTCTCTCTAAAGAAAAGTTAATTTTTTTTATCTCGGGGTGAAAAGACAAAGCTCTTTGTATTAACTCATCAAAATCAAGACTGGCGGAGGGCCTTTTTAACTTTCCTTTTATCTCGAGAGGTGTATATTTTTTCCGCGCTAATAGAAAATTTAACATAGCCTTTGCCAGTCTCACTTCATTGCTTGCTGATCTAACCTCGGTTGCGGCCTTCGAGGCTTCAACACGTGCTCTTAATACTTCAACTTTGGCCACATCCCCGGCGTCGAATTTCAGCTCGGCCTTTTTAAGGAAATCTTGAGAGAGTTCTAAATCCTGCTGGATATATTTGAGCTTTTCCTGGGAGAGGAGTAAACCATAGAAAGCCTGCTTTACCAGAAAAACAATATCGAGTTTTAGGAGTTCAATCTCTTGCAGAATTCCGTTTGACTCCTTGGAGGCGATTTTCCCTCTCAGATATCTTTTTCCGGGAAATTCAATTGATTGGCTTAAGCCAAAATAGGATTCCCCGGAATCTTTGAAGTTGAAGAATTTAGGCTGCAGATCCGAGTCATAAGATATGGAAGGCTGAGGCAGAGCTTTTGCCTGGTTAACACGTGCTAATGAGGCATAGTATTGCTGTTGGGAGGAAAGAATAAGCGGATTTTGCTGAAGGGCAAGGTATACACATTGTTCTAAGGTGAGTGCATCATTATTTGGTTCTAGAGGTTCTTGTCCTGATAGAGTGAATAAAAAGCATAAAGTCATCAAGATTATTATCGGGAATATTTTTCTTATCATTTGACCTCCTCAAAATATAGATGGAAATAACCAGAGAAGATTGAACCTCTTGGCTTTGTAAAGAGAAGAGATTTAGCTTTGAGGGTGGTCTCGGGAGTTGGGATGGATGAAAAATGTTTGTTGGTAATTAAAAGATTCAAATATTCTTAGTCTGTCTAGAAGAAGGAGCTGCGGGAGGTGGAAAGAGTGAATCTGGCTGGTGGTTAAGGAAGAATTCAAGAAGTTACAGGCCGGGCAATTATCGTTTTCTGTGAGAGTTTTTTCAGTATATAAAAAGTTTATGAATAGTGTTACAGCCAGAAAAGTAAAGAGTAAGATTATGTTGTAGTATTTCCTATGCTTCTTAAACATATAATCCTTTGTGCGATAATATACAAAAAAATGGATAAAAAAGTCAAACTCCATATAATTTTCTATTCCTATAAGGTTTGCACGGAAAATAGATTTGATGAATATTAAATATTATATTTTTGGATAAATTAATGAATATGGATATAATCATTTTTTAGCTTGAAAAAAATGTATAGAGTAAGGACAAAATGAGTAATTTGGTTAAACTAGCATTAATTCAACAACACGCTGTGGCAGATAAGGAAGATAATCTTTTCAGGAGTATTAAAGCATTCGAGTATGCTGCCATAAAAGGCGCTAAGATAATAGCTTTTCCTGAACTTTCTTTTACTACTTTTTATCCCCAAAAACCTGCATCAGGTAGCACACTGGAACTATCGGAACCAATCCCCGGACCTGCAACCGATGTTTTTTGTGAACTGGCAAAAAAATGGCAGGTTGTTGTAGTTCTAAATCTATTTGAAAGAATAGGTGATAAAACCTTTGATTCCTCCCCTGTTATTGATACAGATGGAACAATTCTGGGAATTACACGAATGGTTCATATTATTGAGGCTCCCTGTTTTTTTGAGCAGGGGTATTATACTCCAGGAGATGGGAAAAACCTTGTTTTTGATACAGCAGTATGTAAAATAGGAGTATGTATATGTTATGACCGTCATTTTCCTGAATATATGCGGATTCTAGGACTTATGGGAGCAGAGCTTGTTATAATTCCGCAGGCAGGCGCAAAAGATGAATGGCCTGCTGGTTTGTTTGAATGTGAAATGCAGGTTGCTGGATTCCAGAACGGATATTTTACTGCTTTATGTAATAGAGTAGGCCAGGAAGAGGATATTTATTTTGAGGGCAAATCATTTATCACATCACCTGACGGTAGGATTATCTCACAGGCACCCGAGGGAGAGGATTTTATTTTAATATCAGAAATCAACTTAGACGAAATAAAAAACTCTCCTGCAAAGTCATATTTTATTGCTGACAGGCGGCCAGATCTTTATTCTTTATGGTTTAACAAGAATAACAAGGCTTAACTTTCACCCATATATTCACATTCTCATCACCGACGTTTTCAATAAATCGGAATGAAGGAAAATTGTGGGATTTTTAGAACATACATTGAGGGAGGTCAAAACCTATGAAAGCTAGAAGTTTATTTTTCTGCATATTTCTGTCCCTTGTTATCGGGGCGCAACTTTTAATTTGGGCACAGGAGGAGAAAAGCCCACTTCTGGGTTCATGGCAACAGTACCTGAAGATGAAAAAAACTTCCACGTTTGGCCTCAAGTGGATTTCACTCGGACCCGTCATGAACTCGGCAAGGGTGGAGGCTGTCCAATGTGATCCTGCCCATCCCGGAACATGGTATGTGGCTTTTGGCTCGGGCAACCTTTGGAAGACCACCAACCATGGTTTGACCTGGAAGCCGATCTTCGAAAACCAATCGACCCTCGGTATCGGGGACATTGCTCTCGCACCTTCCAATCCCGATATCATCTGGCTGGGGTCGGGGGAAAGCCTAAAAAAACCGAGGAATTTCACGATGCCGGGCACGGGTGTGTTTCGCTCGGATGATGGCGGGGAAACTTGGCGGAATACCGGACTTCCCGATTCCTTTCACATCGGGGAGATTGCTGTACATCCGAAAAACCCCGATATTGTTTTTGTCGCCGTGCAGGGCCATTTCTGGTCCACTAATGAGAACCGGGGTTTGTACAGGACGATCGACGGAGGAAAGACATGGGAGCATGTCCTTTATGTGAACGAACGAACAGGAGCCAATGATGTGGTGATCTCCCCTTCCAATCCGGACGTCATCTATGTATCGATGTGGGAAAACAATCCTGGGATCTGCGGGAAAGAAAGCGGCGTTTACAGGAGCAGCGACGGAGGAAAAATTTGGAACAGGCTGAGGGGTGGTCTTCCCGACGGGCCAAAAACGGGAAGGATCGGCCTGGCCGTTTCCTGGAGTAATCCGGATAAAGCCTACGCCCTGGTGGATAACCTGAACAAAAAAAACAGGCTTTATGCTGAAGTTTACCGGACACTGGATGGGGGCCAAACCTGGAAGAGAACACACACAGACGAGCTCCACATCTTCTCGAGAATAGGGTGGTATTTTACCGATTGTTATGTGAATCCTCAGGATGATGATGAGATCTTTGGACTGGGTGTGAGAGTAGCGCATAGCTTAGTTTTTGTCAAGACATTTGTATTGATCGGCGGGGATGTTTTCCACTTTTTTCCCAACCAGGCTGAAGTCCTGCATCTGGATCACTGTGAGATGTGGATCAATCCGGAAAATCCTGATCATCTGGCCCTAGGAAACGATGGGGGCCTGTATGTCAGCTATGATAAGGGCAAGTCCTGGATGCATCACAACAACATACCGGCAGGTGAATTTTATGACATTTCCGTCGACAATCAGGATCCGTATTATATCTACGGGGGCACACAAGATGATTCGTCAGTGTACGGACCGGCCAAGGAGTGGAATTCCAAATACCAGGATGAGTGGAGGTATGTCTGGCTCGATGCCTGGGCAGGTGGAGACGGCTGTTACACGATGGCCGACCCTCTGGATCCGAACATCGTGTATACTTCGAGCCAGAACGGAGGAATATTCCGGAAGGATATGCGAGCCGACCGCTCTGTTAGGATACGGCCACGACTGCCCAAGGAACACAAAGGAAGGCTGAACTATAATTTTGTTACACCGTACATTATTTCCCAGCACAATCCATTAACCCTGTATCATGCCGGCAACTACATCTTCAAAAGCCTTAATAGAGGGGATTCCTGGCGGTTGATCAGTCCGGACCTGTCCCAGTCGGCATTCAAGGAGAAAAAATCGGTTGCCGCAGGTGCCATCGCAGAGTCCCCATTTGAACCGGGAGTTCTTTTTGTGGGAACGGATAGGGGAGCTTTCTGGGTAACACAGGATGACGGGAAAAATTGGACGGAGTTTTCTGAGGGATTGTCCAATGGGTATATCCGGAGCATCTGTCCGTCACGATTCATCAAATCTCGGGTGTACGTGGCTGTAACAGGGATCAACTATGATGACCTGAGGAACTACCTGTACGTCTCGGAAAATTATGGGAAAACCTGGCGATCGATCGTTGCCAACCTTCCCGATGAGGTTGCCTATGTCATCCTTGAGGATCCGGTCAATGAAAACATCCTTTATGCCGGGCTTTACAGGGGAGTCTACATATCGGTGGACAGGGGAAAGAGCTGGTCCCTGTTGGGTCCCAATATGGCTGCCACGGCCATTTCCGATCTCGTCATCCAGGAGAGAGAGATGGACCTTGTGGCAGGAACCCATGGGAGAGGAATATACAAGATGAATATCCGAGCGATTCAGGAGGCTTTTAAGAAAGGCATCCCTAAGGCTCCTATTCTTTTTGATGTGCCGGTCGCACGATTACCGTGGATCAACGACACCCATCGGGACCCAAGGATGAGGACGGCTGAAAAGGTCCCGATTACTTTTTACCTTATGAATTATACATACGTTGAAGTTCGAGTTATTGATGAGACAGGGAAAACGATCTGGTCGAAAATGTCTAAAGGCCAAAAAGGTTTTAATCAATACAGGTGGAACCTTGTTGCCAAAAGAGCGAACAGCCCACAGCCTTATTTCACGCGCTATTTAGAATTTGCTCCGCCGGGCAAGTACAAGATCCAAATTGTTGGAGAAGGCGTCGACCTGACGAAAGAACTCACCATCATCCGCCGCACATGGCCTATCAGGAAGTTTTGATGGCCGGCATTCCCAAGCCGTCCTTGACATCTTTTTTATCCTGACTTATATTTCCCAACTATGATCGATGAGAAAATTGAGACATAGATACTCACTCAACTAGCAAAGCAGAAAAGGAAATTCATTATGTTGAGGGCAAGTCCTAGCCGTGCTAAAATAAGCGCATGAAAGTGATCATCAGACTGATCGCCAGTTATCGCAAGCTACTCCCCCCCGGCATAAATGGCAGCTCAATCGAAGTAGATATCCCTCGCGGCACAACCATCGCGGGATTGATGACTCAATTTGATGTTCCGCTCACAAAAGATAGCGTCATTGTCGTCAACGGATTGACTGTTGATTGGAACACCGTCCTCACCGAGGGTGATGAAGTCAGTGCGTTTTCGGTGATGGCCGGTGGCTAAGTAAATTAAGACCTCTGAGGTCTATAGTAAAAGAGAAAAACAAATGTACGGATGGCACGGCAAAATTCTAAGAGTTAATTTGACCAACCAGATAACTTCAGTGGAAGAGCTTGATTCCCAGGTTGCCAAGGATTATATCGGTGGGCGCGGTTGGGCTATCCGCTACCTGTATGATGAAGTCGATCCTCGGGTAG
>CBDVEQ010000139.1:0-7069 GCA_965373045.1 uncultured bacterium
TCAAGTGAAAGAATAAGAGGCCAAAGAAGAAGAACCCAATAAACTTATTTGATTTTAAATGTATTTCGCCAGTAGCGCACCTTGCCGGTCCCTGCGCTGTCTGGCGAAGCATCAAAAGCCAGGCCGAAAACAGAGTTTTTAGCGGCATGCAGGACCTTATCTTTATAAAGGATCTTTGTCATATTAACAGCGGTGTAGATTCCTCTCCTTGGACCTAGAGCGGCAAAGAAGAAATCACTATTGGTCGTAAAGTCGCCATAGCTCAATTTGCCGGACTCGAAAGTGTACCTGGGCCGGCGCCAGTCGCGGACCATATCCATACGCAGGTTATTTTTGACCCCGACAAAAATGGTCTTTTCCCCGGTTTTGATCTCGACTCCGATTCCCTGTCTCTCCGGGAGAACGGGGAGCAAACAGACTTGATCTAGCCACTTCTGAGGCGGATCTGCGGCTGCATGCGGGATCAGCACGGTAACAAAAGATACGGTTTCACCCAGTTCAAAATGTTGTGCTGTGGTCTGGTGGATGACTTTTTCATCCTGGTAGTGCCGCTTTTCAGGGAGGACCCCTTCCAGTTTGTAGTGGGTCTCGGGGAAATAGATAAGCAGATGGGTGGAGGTAGGGAGTGTATGGTTTCTGATCCGGTCATAGACTGTGTCGTACCAGTGTTTTCCCTGATCCAGTACCTTTCTGGTGTGCCAGAGATTAGCCAGGGTGTAAAAATCTTCCTTCAGGGCCTTGAAAATATCAAAGACAACAAAAATACCCGGTTCTTTGATGTAAGTGATCACTCTGTCCCACTTATAGCCCATCTTGTCGTCGATCAATCTGGTCCGGCTGTAATCGAAATCATCAAAAGTGAGAAAATCCACCTTCTGTGTCCGGATGGGCCGGTAGGAACCGGCATTACGGAGGAATTCGAGCACTGTCTGTCCTTTGATTTCATCCCGGATACTGTACCGGTATTCTCCCTGTTTCTGGCCCATGAAGAGCTTTTCCGGCCGCACGCACAGACGGTTGTGGAAGTAATCCTGCCTGTATGCCCCATACGGTCCGCTTGGCATGTAATCCCTGTAACCGCCGTCATGGAGTAGCACGGATCCGCCTGCCATTAAGAGCACGATACTGTTTTCATCTGCGTGGCCGTGGGTCATCTTTTCCTCTTCAACAGGAATGGTGTCTCTGAGATAATCCCTGAAGATCAGGCCTCCGTCGCCTTCATCCCGGTAGTTAAGGAGCATATATGTGGATTCGGGTTTCCATCCATTCCGGAAAACGATTTTTTTCCCCTGAACATCCTCCATAACCTCCTGGGACAAGCTGACAGGTTCTTTGGCCGGCAGATCGTCATCGCCCCATAGGCAGCAGTCAAGAAGATTATAGCCGAGGCCGGTACTGACCGGATTATCGAAGTCTATGAATTTTTGGGCGATAATAGAGGCCGCCCATTTAAGGCGGGGATCTTTGTACTGTTTAGCGGCTGCTTCAAAAAAGACAAGGTAAAGCCGCCAGCTGGACTGCCAGTGGGCGTCACCGAAATCCGGGATCATCCCATCCGGGCACATCAAATTGAGAAAATAGTGTGCGTAATAATACATCTCCGGAGTTTTGAAAAGATCTTCCATATTGCCCATGGCATAGGAATAACCGCAGAGAGCATAAAGCCAGACCCCGTGATAGATCGTGGCATCCTCGATCTCCCAGTTTCCCCAGTTGTCATCCCCAAGGGCTTTGCGCTGCATCTTCCAGATGTGTTTTCTGGGATGGTCGTCCACTGCGCGGATCGCCCATGCCAGTGACTCGGCCCTGAGGACAGTGCGGTTCATAGGTCCCCATTCCTGTGTTCTCAAAAGATATTCCATGCTGTCGGCGATGATACCTTCGATTTGTTTCTTTTCATGCTCAGAAAATATGTCTTTATTTTTAAGTGTGTCATAAGCCCTGATATACCGCATAACCGTGAAAAAATCCGGCAGTACCGGCACACCATCACTGTAATCCGCTCTCCTCTGTATGGAGGATCTCGGGTACATGGAACGAAAGTCTCCGTATGTTAAAAGAACAAGCTTGGCTCTGTTGGCATATTCCCTGTTGTTTTCTTTCTCAAACAGACAGGAATAAATCACAGCCATCTCCAACAGCCCGCCTGGGGGGCGGTATCCGAATACATTGTCAGCATCAAATTTTTTTCTCCAACGTTCTATGATCTCGTCATAATGATCCCAATAATAATCAGCCGAAGCACGGGCATAGGAAAGGTATTTCTCAAGGGGAACGCGCTTAGTGGCTGATGCCTGGCTGCATATGAGAAGCAGGATCAGAACAAAGCAAAGGAGTACAACTGCGGGATAGCTTTTTGTGTTATTCATGATGATCCTTCCAATTTTTTACTTTCCTCAGGTTTTTTGTGCAGATGGCCTTTCCTTTTCTTTCCCTGCAGCGGCCCTTCGAACCATGTGATCTTGAGTTGTGTAAGGGCTTCAATTTTGTGTTCCTGTCCAGTGGGTGTGTACACCATATCCCCCGGTCCGACCCGGTATGTACGGCCTGATTCAGTGACATCTGCGACTCCTTCGATGAATATCCACCACTCGTCACAATCATGGTAATGGTAATCGGTAATGGCTCCTTCGGCCAGTATGTCGACACCATACTCCCGGATCGATGAACTGTCCGGCAGAGGATCGATAGGAGATAATTTTTTTGTTACAAAGGCAGGCGGGTTGTGATGTTCTTTTCCCTGGATATGAGGCATGTCAGTTACTCCCGTTCTTAAAATTCCATGACTATTTTATCTGCTAGCTGTTTATCCAGCATTTTTATGGCTTTTTTGTATTCCGCAGCGGTAAAGGAAAAAACATGGGAAACGATCCGGCCGGGATCGATCAGCTTCCTGTTCACATGAGCTGCCGTTTCATTCCATACCGCCCAATCAAAAGCGAATTGTGTCTTAATTGAGAGGCTTTTTTCAAACCATTGAGACTGGTTGACCTCAAAAGGAAGATCGTTGTACCCGAAGAGAAGCGCCTCTCTTGCTGCAAGATCAAAGGCCATTTTTATGCCCTCGTGGCTGCCTGAACATTCGATAACGGTCTCAGGCTCCTCTTCTTTCAGGGCTTTTATTGCAGCGGTGTCTGAAGAAAGGATTGCGGCGTCTGCACCCAGCGCCATGGCTTTGTCCAGTCGTTTTTTCTTTTTTTCTATGCAGGTTATTCGGTACGCTCCCAGGACCTTGAGCCACTGAATGGCAGCAAGTCCAGCCGGTCCCAGGCCGATGACCACACATTTGGCCCGCAGGATTTTTTCGCCTCGCTTGAGGATCGCTAATATGCAGGCATACAATTCGGTCGGGGCCAGTGAAACAGGGGAAATGGAAGAGACTGTGGGTCGTGCCCACCGTTCCGGACAGACGATGTATTCCTGATGAAGATCTCCGGCCCATCCGCAAAGTAAAACCCGGTCTCCTTTATTAAGGGAATGAACACTGCTGCCGACTGCCTCGATCTCCCCGCAGCCTTCATGTCCCGGGAATCCGGGCGGACAGGGATATTCACATTTTTTCGCCCCTGAATAGAGGTTTTGGAAGATCTTTTTTTCGTGTTGACTGCAGATGCTAGAGGCCAGCATCCGTACAAGGACCTGATCGGGTTCGGTGATGTCAGGACGGGGAACATCGATTAGTCGGACATCTTCCGGGGCTTCTATCTGAAGGGCTTTCATATCTTTACTTTTTTATACCTATTAAATGGCTGGCTGTAAAGCTATTTGACAGTTTCAAGCTGAACTCATTCTTTAACCGGAGTGTTCCTCAGGAAAAATCAGGCACATTTATTGCAGCAATAATAAATGAAAAATATTTATGAATAGTTCGAATTGACAAGGAGGTATTATAATGGGAACAGGGAAAAAGATCGTTTTACTGACTATTTTGGCTGTGATATTCTTATTTATGTTTTTCTTTACATTAATGGGAGCACAGAAGGATTTGAAATTCACCATCCTCTATGACAATTACGTCTACAAAGAAGGGACAAAAGCAGACTGGGGATTCTCTTGTTTGGTCGAAGGTCCGGAAAAAACCATCCTGTTCGACACCGGGACCAAACCTGCGATCCTGCTGCACAATATTGAGGAGATGAATGTCGATCTGAATAAGATCGATGCTGTAGTCATTTCACATAATCATGGTGACCATACAGGCGGTCTTTTGACTGTTCTGAAAATAAATCCCCGTGTATCTGTGTATTTGCCGGTTTCTTTTGCCTCAAAATATGAGCAAAAAGTAGACAAGGATAAAACCAGAGTGATCGCTGTCAATGAGTCCATGAAGATCTGCAAAGATGTTTACTCTACCGGGGAGATGGGGACAGGGATCAAGGAACAGTCTTTGATCCTGGATACGTCCAAAGGGCTGGTTATTGTAACCGGGTGCTCACACCAGGGAATAGTCAACATCCTGAAAAAGGCAAAAGACGTCTTGGATAAGGATATCTATATGGTATTCGGCGGATTCCATCTGATGCGGCATTCCGACGAACAGGTCAAGGACATTATCAAGATCTTCAAGGAGATGGGTGTTTTAAAATGCGGTGCCACTCACTGTACCGGGGACAGGCAAATCGAGCTGTTTAAGAAAGCTTATGGCGATAATTATGTCCCGATAGGCACAGGAAATATCTTGAAAATCGATCTAAAATAAATGAGATAAATATGTGGTCCTGAAAACAAGTTACAGGCTGAATGTCAGCAATAAATAGCCCGGTTTTAAAATCCGATTCTCATACTGATCCGGAAAGTCTTAGTTCCTCCCAATGCCACAACTTTGTTGAAATACGGGCTCAGCACCCGAGTCCCTAGAGTCGTGCTTTCTGCAGCAGGAAACCAGTAGCCCCCATCATTTTCCAGAGTTACACGGTATTTATCTCCAAGTGCGTTCAATACATCCACGAAAAAGCTCAATCTTCCCCGTTCGGATATGGGAATTGTTTTTTCGAACCTGAGATCCAGGATGTTTGACGCATTGAGCCGTCTCGAACCAGGTTCTTCCAACAGAACCTGCATGTACTCTGGTCGGGTGTTATGCGTTTCTGTCCAATCGGCGGGAGGGGCGATGGTTACGCTCCTGGCCCATAAAGCGCCGCTCAGATGTCTGTAATAAACACTCAGCATCAGGCCCCAGGGGAACTGGAAGGCGCCCATAACTTTGAAAGCCAGAGGCCTATCATAATCCAGCCTTGCATTTTCTCCGAAATTTACAAAATAATTTGGATTATAAGCAGCCTGAGTCATTCTGGAACTCGCAGAATAACCCAGATGAATATTGCCTTTTGATTCGCTCAATACCAGAGATCCATTCAACATCCAGTTATTGGACATCCGCTTGTTGAGGACAAATTCAACCGCACGGAAAGTTCTTTTCAGTTCCGGAACGTTTTTGATCTGATCGAAGTAAAGGGGCGAGCTGTTGGAAGGGAAGTACACGGTTACCGGTGTCTCCGGATATTCGCCTGCAGCAGGAACTATAGTTTCAAAAGGGACCCACCAATTCTGTGTATCCAGTTCATTTGTGTACCAGTATTGCCCGCTATCCATGTCCATTAGGACATTGTTTATGATGTTTTTATTGTCTTTCCGGATCAGAGTGACATTCAGGGAAAAGTCTTTTGAAATTTCATGCTGAAGGCTGATGGTGAGCTCGTTTGTATAAGGTGTTGACAGGTCTCCTGCCAGACGGTTTCCATAGGCGGTTTCAGAGTATATACGATAGTCGTCCGGAAAGAGGGCAAAAGCGTCCTCTGTGCCCACTTCACCATTCATGTCCTCATCATACCAGTAATAATCATGGGTTCGTTCAATAACCATAGGATTTAGAGAATCAAGAAGCTGTAAAGAGGGGATTTCCGTGTACCGGGCGAAAGACCCTTTGAGCAGAGTTTTGCTGTTTCCGAAAAGATCGATGACCAGCCCTGCCCGAGGCGAGAAGGAATTCCAGACTATGAGATTTTTCCATACAGGTATGAACATGTAGGAATAGGGGTTTTGTCCTACAATCGGACTTATCAGCTCTTCGCCGATCTTCAGACCCACTGCATTGCCGATAGCGAATTTTTGGTAGGCTGACTGATTGCCTATGCTCCGGTCAAACCTTAATCCAAGTTTCAAGGTGATCCTGTCGGCAAAAGTCATGGAATTGGAGAAAAAAATTCCAATATTTCGAATTTCACTGGAGGGAGTAAATCCGTCTTTTTCAGAGCTTGCAAAATTCATAGAGATCTTTCCAGCCCCGACCGTCATACCTGAAACAGGTGATGTCTGGAGACCGTAAAAATAGGGACTGCCATTAAAATAATGGACAAGCATCCCGTTTTCTTTCCACACATTCCTTTTGCCGAAAAGATACTGGTATTCCAATCCGACATTGAAAACCGCATCAAATCCAGTGGACTGGTTTAAATAGTGGGTGATAAGTGCCCGTACATGGAGCTTTTTCTTCTCATAGAGATCATTGTATTGGGCGCTTCCCCAATGGTATCCAAGCAGGTCATCGTAATATTCCAGGCTGGATGATTGAGATTCCTGGAGATACAGGGGCGTATGCCCTGCAATATAACCGCCGGTGACAAGGAGGGAGGTATTCTGATCTACAAGATACTGAATACTGCCGCCGAGAAATAAATGCTGCTCATGGTCAAGAATATAGGTTGCGTCACGTGTAAGATTCCAGGCCAGGGATTGAGCTGTGTTGGTCTGTTTGTGGTCTGTAAAGTAAAATGTGAGACCAGCTTTGAATTTGGAATAGGGCTGAAGGGTCAGTTTTACAAAAGCTGATTTTTCATCATTTTCCCAATCATAGGTTTTGTGGATTTTTCTATATGTTTCGGCCCAGGGGATAAATGGTGTGGTTCTTATATTGTTGAACCAGTTCAGGCTGCTGAAGAACCAGGCTCTGTCCGGCCACAGTACGCCTCCCAAGGTCATGTTGAAATCCCATAGTTTTTTGTCCCTCTCGGGAAATTGCGTGCCAAGCTGGCTGATCTCTCCCCAGGGCCTCAGTTATGGATGAGTTCAT
>CBDVEQ010000140.1:0-6976 GCA_965373045.1 uncultured bacterium
GTTCCAGGACTTCTGGTAGAAGTTTTTCCAGGGAATATTCCTCTGGATGTTCCAACGGTTCTTCGGAGAAACCGAGATGTCCTCCTGCCAGGGGGCCTTCAAGGATCAGCCCATCGGCAGTTCTTTCATACCGTTTGTCCCACGTCCGCAGGATTAATTCTGCAACTCTGGCAGAACTGATGATGGGTACAAGGTTGACACTGGGGTCTTGGACTAGAGCCGGAAGTTTTGTCGGCAGCCCGGCGCCATAAACGATCATTTTAATGCCTTCCTTTATTGAGGCTGTGATTAGATCATTTACATTACTGAGCACACCCATGAAGTTTACTGCTAGGTGGCCGTCTGTCATTTTTTTGGCTTTGCGGATCTCGCTTATGAGCGCTTCCCGCGATTCTCTTTCATAATTCTGTTTTGAAGCCTCAAGATTCCCGAGTCCAATACTGGAGATCGTACCGATTCCTCCCTCGTTAGCTACTGCTGAGGCCAGAGAAGCAAGGGAAACCCTGACTCCCATGCCGCCCTGGACAATAGGAATACTTGCTGTAATACTTCCTATCTGAAGTTTAGGAATTTTCATCTGCAATCCTGTATTTTTTAATTACGAGGCACGCGTTGCCTCCTCCGAAACCAAAAGAATTACTCATTGTGGCAGAAAAATCAAGTGATTCAACTCCATTTGTTACATAGTCGAGAGGGCAGTCAGGATCAGGGTCTTTATAATTGATGGTCGGGGGGAGTTTTCCGGTGTGGATACTCATAACAGTCGAGATGAATTCCACGGCGCCTGAAGCTGCCATCAGATGCCCGATCATTGATTTGATCGAGCTGATCTTTAAGGCGTATGCATGTTTGCCAAACACTTTTATCATGGCTGCGCTCTCGCTTTTGTCATTTAAAACAGTGGATGTGCCATGGGCATTGATATATCCTATTTTCTGCGGGTTAATACAAGCGTCCTTGAGAGCTGCTTGCATAACCCGTGTCATACCATCACCCTGAGGATCTGGCGCCGTCAAGTGGAAGGCATCCGCCGTATTGCCGTATCCAATGAGCTCAGCATAGATTCTTGCTCCCCGTTTGAGAGCATGCTTCAGTCTTTCCAAAACAACAATTCCGGCCCCCTCTCCCATCACAAAACCATCCCGATTTTTATCAAATGGCCTGCTGGCATTTGCAGCACAACTGTTTTGAGACATAGAACGAGTTGCGCAAAAACCTCCATAGGCCAGGGGTGTCACACAGGCCTCGGAACTCCCTGCAAGCATAATATCGGCATCTCTTCTCTGAAGAATTCGAAAAGCATCGCCAATGGCGTTTGAGCCCGTTGAACAGGCCACAGAGGGAGCTGAAAGAGGCCCTTTTAAACCATATTTAATGGAGACCATGCAGGCTGCCATATTCACGAGCTGTTTGGATACAAGAAACGGATCTAAACTCTTAGGCCCTTTTTTATATAGCCTGGAATAACTATCTTCAATCGTTTGTGAGCCGCCGATCCCGGAGCCGATGATGACACCAGCTCTTGTTTTGTCAAATGAGCAGGAGTCCAATCCAGAATCCTCTACCGCCATAGCAGATGCGGCGATTGCAAACTGAGCGAAACGATCCATACGCCTTGCCGATTTCTTATCAATCCATTCTCCGGCGCGAAAATCTTTAACCTCTGCTGCGAGTTTAGAACGAAAATCCGCCGTATCAAAATGAGTGACTTTCGCGATTCCGTTCCGCCCGGTTATTAATCCTTCCCAGAATTTCTTTACACCTGTACCGATCGGCGTTACAGCACCCAATCCTGTTATAACGACCTTATGTTCACTCATGAATAGGAATTACCTCTCATAAATATTTCATAATGCGATATTAACAGGATTTTCTCTAGAAATCTATTATCTTTGTTCTTACTTGATGAGGAAGAGCCTCAAGAGAAACATTATGAGGACAAGGGTGGTGCTGAACTGGAGCCAGAATTTTTTCTCCCGGAACAGATACCAGATTAAATGGATCGTCAAGTAAAGGACTATCAAGTGGTAGATAAGCTTCATATTTTTCCTGCCCTGAATTATTCAGGTTATATCAGTTTCTCCAAATGTGCGGAAAGAGCAAGAGAAACTCCGATGGGAAGTTTCAGAAGCATGGCCAGGATGGCGAAGATCGCCACCATTAGAAGGAAGATCAAATAATCAGGCATAACCGGTTAACTTGTTTCTCCCGTGATCTCTTTGACAAGAAAAGACCAAAGCGTATTTATCCCATTATTTAAATAAATTTTGTAGTGGAGTAATGGCATCAACCGTACGTTCGACCTCAATAAGAGAAATATTTTTTTCCCGGCAGAGTTTTGTGAAGAACCCGTCACCATTTCCGGATTTGACTAAAAGGACTGCTGCTGCATAAGGAAGACACAACTCGATCAACTCATCGGATATTTGTCCCCGTCTTGCTTCTCCTCCCAGATGCAGGCACAAGACAGGAGTGGACCCGGATTTGGCTGCTTCGAGCAGTGCAATGACACGTTCCTTCTCCTGTGTCACATCCAATCCGGCAGCGCCCAATCCTTTAAGGCTTATGCCGAGAACCAGGACAACGGTTTTTACGTTTTCAATATCCTTTTCTGTTGCCAATTTGATGAGGGTGGCTGTCAGTCTGGCTCTTTTTGCAAGAACATTAGCCAGTTGAACTTCAGCGCTCTGTCCGGCTGATGTGATGAGCAGCGGCTGCTCAAATTTCAGCGTTTGATCTTCAGCTCTTAGCGCTGGCCCGAAGTTCTGGATCAGAAAAACCAAGACAAAAATAATTGAAATTTTCTTCATTTGATTTCCTTCAATATCCGGCGCCGTATCCATCTCGCCTGGAATCCGCTCCGCCCAGGATCAGTCTTTTCCCCAGAAGGATCAAGATACCCTGGGCTCCGCCAAAAAATGTGTCATATGCTTCCTTCATCTGAAGCTTGTGACCGTAACTTTCCAGAGCCCGTATGATATTTTTAGGGATACGGGATTCATAATATATAGGCCTCGGCCTGCCCCCGATAGAGTAGGAGAAAAACCGGGGCGCTTCGATAGCTTCATCCATAGACATATCAAATTCGATGATATTCATCACGATCTGGGTCAGAGAGGAAAAGATCCGGGTCCCGCCTGGAGAGCCGAGAATGAGAAAAGGTTTTTTGCCTTTGAATACGATCATCGGGCCCATGGAACTAACAGGCCTCCTGTTTCCGTTCGGGGCATTGGGGGACTCTACAATAGAAGCAAAATCGTCCATGTGATTGTTCAGTAAAAAACCGGTTCCTTCAGACACAATACCTGATCCGAAAAAGTGATTGATCGATTGGGTCAGGCTTACGATATTGCCTTTGTTGTCGATTACACAAAGATGCGTCGTGCTTTCCGCCTCATGCGGTTTCTCGTCTAATTCGCTGGAAGGGTAGGATTCCAGACGGGTTTTGGGTTTGATCCTTTGGACGATCGAGGAGGCATAGTCCTTTGATATAAGGCCATTAACAGGAACAAATACATGATCCGGGTCGCCAAGATAGCGGGATCTGTCCGCAAAAACAAAACGGAGCGCTTCGCTGAAATGATGAATGAAAGCGGAGGAATTGTGCCCCCATTTTTTGACGGGCCATTGCTCCAGCATATTTAAAAGCTGGATCATATGAAGCCCGCCCGAGCCGGGGGGGCGGATGGAGTAGAAATCATAATCTTTATATGTTCCCTTCAGGGGCTCTGTTTCAATGACTTTATATTCGGCCAGGTCCTCAAGCGTCATGATGCCGCCCTTGTCCTGGACTGCTTTGATGATCTTTCTGGCCGTTCCTCCTTTATAAAACTCATCTATGCCTTTAGCGGCAATTTTTTTGAAAAACCGGGCCAGATCCGGATTGAGTATTGTATCCCCTGGTTCATAAGGAAACCCGTTATTGAGGTAACAGGTCGTCTCACCGGCCAGAAGAAGGATCTTTTCATATTCATCCTTGTTGATTTTGCTGAAAGTCCGGCTGATGGTGTATCCATTTTCAGCATGCTCCACAGCACGCTGAATGACATCTGATATTTTTTTTGTGCCGTATTTTTTCAGAGCATAGTCCCATCCCGCAAGAGCACCAGGGACAGCGACGGCAAGGCCGTGTTCCCTCCTTAATTTATTGTTGAGTTTTCCATCCTCCATAAACATTTTTGGATAGGCTTTTGCAGGGGCCTTTTCCCGATAATTTATGACGGTGATCTTTTGTTCATCTGCCAGATAAATGACCATAAAACCACCTCCGCCGACGCCTGAAGCGAATGGTTCGACAGTATTAAGAGTGAATGCCGTTGCTATAGCCGCATCAATTGCGTTGCCGCCTTTTTTGAGCATATCCAGACCTGCATTGGCTGCCAGAGGATGAGCGGCTACAACCATCCCGTGCTGTCCCTGGAAATTATAAGGCTGATGCCGGTCAGGCTGAGCTTTATATGTTAGCCGGGATTCATATTGGCTTAGACATGAAATGATCTGAAGCAAGAAAACAAGGCAGCAAAAGGATCTTAATAGCTTAATCTTCAATATCTTTTTCTTCTTCATCCAATATTTTCATGATCTCTTCCTGAGATGGAAGTTCTTTGATGTCATTAATTCCGAAGTAGATGAGGAATTTGTCCGATGTGCGGTAGATCAAGGGTTTGCCCGGCGCTTTTTTTCTTCCCGTTATTTTTGCGAGCCTTTTGAGGAGCAGTGTTTTGAGCGAATGGCTGGCATCGACTCCTCGTACGGCAGAGATCTCAGCAAGAGTGACAGGCTGGTGGTAAGCGATAACGGACAGGGTTTCCAGTGCAGCCGGAGAGAGTCTGTTTTTCCGTTCATTTCTCAACAGTCTCCTGATCCAGAGGTCATGTTCAGGTTTTGTTGTGAACAGATATCCTCCTCCAGTGAGAACCATCTGAATCCCGCGCTCGTTGGATCCGTAGGTTTCCATGAGTTCGTCCACGGCTTTCCGGATTTCAGCATCCGGATAATCGGTCAGGACGCCTTTGATCTTTTCTAGGGAAAGCGGCTCCAGGGAAATAAAGATCAGGCTTTCGATGATCTCTTTCAGCGTGAAATTCATGCCGGACTTCCTTTCCTGAGCCAGACTTTTATAGGCTTAAAAAGACTTTCCTGCACAGCTACTACGATCCTGGCCTTGATCAATTCCAGGAGGCAGAAGAATGTCCCCAAAGCGTCTTCAATAGTTTTCTGGTTATTAAAATATTCTACGAAATCGAGAAAATTTTTCTCTTTCAGGACGGCTATTATCTCCTCCGTTTTTTCTTCTATGGAAAAGTTCTTACCTGAGATGATATGGATGTTTTCTTTCTCTTTCTTCTGCATCAATAAAAAAAATGTTTCAGCCAGGTCAAAAAGAGAGATTTCTTTCAGGATAATCTCTTCATCATCTCCTTTCGGGAGGGGAGGAGGAACGCTCCTATGCCAGCGCTGCAGTTCCCGGCCTTCTTTTTCTCTGAGGAGTGTACTGGCGGCCTTGATCTTCTGATATTCCAGAAGCCTGTTAACCAGGATCTGCCTTGGGTCTTCGTCTTCCTCCGGCATAGTTTCCCGCGGGAGCAGCATTTGAGATTTTATGTAGATCAAAAGAGCGGCAATGACAAGGAATTCTGCTTCGCGTTCCAGATTGATCTTGTCCTTTCGTTCAAGATAATCCAGGTATTCGTGTGTGATGGTTGAAATGGGGATATCGTGAATATCGATCTTTTTCTTCCGGATCAAGAAAAGAAGAAGATCCATCGGACCCTGGAAATTGTCTAGGTTAACCTGGTAAGTCTGTGACATGTCCATTAGAATAGAGTGAGTTTATATACCGATAGCCCTTCGGACCTCCTCCATGGTTTTTGCTGCAACCTCTCTGGCTTTTTTGTTCCCTTCCTGGAGAATATCCAGGACAGTATCAGGATGTTTGATGTATTCTCTGCGTTTATCCCAGAATGGAGTGAGAAGTTCGATAAGCGCCTCAATAAGAACATTCTTGCAATCCAGACAGCCGATTCCTGCTGTCAGGCATCCCTTAGCCAGTTCATCCCGTTTTGCCCGGGGGACAAAGGCTTTGTGGAGTGTGAATACAGGACAGTCCTCCGGAACACCCGGGTCGGTCCGTTTCTTGCGGCGGACATCGGTGACCATAGGTGTGATCTTTTTACGGATCACATCCGCTGAGTCCTTCATGTAGATGATATTTCCGAGCGAGTTACTCATTTTGCGGCCGTCTGTCCCGGCCAGCTTGGGAACCTCTGTCAGGAGCATTTGGGGTTCAGGAAAGATCTCTCCGTAAAAGCGGTTGAACCGGCGGGTGATCTCCCTTGCCAGTTCCAGGTGGTAGGCCTGGTCCTCTCCGACCGGCACCAGGCTGGCTTTGTAGAGAATGATATCCGCTGTCTGGAGGACCGGATATCCCAGAAATCCGAATGTATTAAGATCCTTGTCCTTGATAGTTTTTTGCATTTCCTTAAAGGTAGGAACACGCTGCAGCCAAGGCAGGGGGATGGTCATGGACAGCAGAAGGAAAAGCTCTGCATGCTCTTTAATATCCGATTGGATTAACATCACGCATTTGTTGGGGTCCAGACCGATGCTTAACCAGTCAACAGCATATTCAAAAGTGAACTGTTGGATGGCCTTTGAGTTCTGGTATTCCGAACTGAATGCATGCCAGGTGACGATGCAAAAGTAGCATGTGTACTCTTCCTGCAGTTTGAGCCAGTTGCGCAGCGCGCCGGCCAGGTGCCCCAGATGAGGGGATCCTGTGGGCCTCATGCCGCTGAATACGATTTTATCAAAATCTTTACTCATGTTAATGCTTAACCCACTCTAGATTAATATATTAATAAATTGACCAATCCCATTATAAGTCCCAAAATACGCCCAATGATGCCGGTCATGAGCAGTATTATGATGATAAGAAACCCATAGGGCTGAAGCTGCTCATATTTTCGGGAGGCTT
>CBDVEQ010000141.1:0-6945 GCA_965373045.1 uncultured bacterium
AATACACCACAGAATCAGCAGGTCATAATTATGGGATATGTTCGATCTCTTTTTCCTATTAAAGCAACCTGGATTATTCATAAAATTAGACGACACCCAAATATACTTCTAATGATTTTGGCCCTTGGCCTTCTTTGTCTGCAACTACAAACGCCTGATGTCCATCCCCCCGCTGATCTCAAAAACCGAACCTGTGGAATAGGCAAAAGAACCTTTAGCCAGTGCGGCAACGGCCCTTCCCACATCC
Source organism: uncultured bacterium (assembly GCA_965373045.1). Lineage (GTDB taxonomy): Bacteria > Acidobacteriota > Aminicenantia > Aminicenantales > Aminicenantaceae > DAOVDI01. The sequence goes on from CBDVEQ010000141.1 coordinate 248, forward strand.
TCAGGCATCCCCCATCTTTTCTGAGGGACAAGACCTTCCTTAATGAGTTTATCATACTTCTCCCGTACAGGAGCAGTCATAGTGGTCTGAATGAGGCCCGGTCTCAGTTCATATACATTTATACCGTACTCGGCCAGACGGTCGGCATAATTTTTTGCGGTCATGCTGAGTGCGGCTTTGGAAATACAGTACTCCGCACGGTTCGTGGATGAAACCTTCGCTGAGATGGAGGAGATGAATACAATACAGGACATTAAATCCGCTCCAGCCTCAACCTGTTCGATCATCTGGCGTGCGACCTTTTGCGTCAGAAAAAATGCACCTCTCATATTGATGGATATCAGCCTGTCGAAACTCTCAGGCGTCGTTTTCAGAATATCCAGTCTTTTCCGGGGAGCGACACCTGCATTATTCACAAGTACATCGATGCGGCCGAATTTATCAAGAGTCTCCTGGACCAGTCTTTCATGAGAAGCCAGGGCTGAAATATCTCCCTGAACGGGAAGAAATGCTGATCCCAATTCTTCAACCAGATTTTTAACCTCAAACAATCCTTCCTTTATATTGGCCGGCTCATACAGGATGTCATTTCCAACGATATCAAATCCGCTTTTCGCTAATTCCAGAGCTATCCCCCGGCCGATCCCCATTCCGGCCCCGGTGATAAGGGCAACTTGTCTTTTTTCTTTCATGCTGTGACCTCTTCTAAAAGCGAAGAATCATGGTCTTTAAAGAATTGAGTTTTTTCATGTTTAGACCTCCTTGATAACATCATCCTTTCTGAATTCAGACCAGATATTCTCGAACCATGAATCCTCCTGGGGAACAGGGCGGACATCCACCCAGGTTTTCCTGATTTTTCCGTCATCATCCAGACAGATCTCCAGGATCCTGCCTCCCTCTAAAGACTCTCCACTTTCCAGAGAAAACCGCCATTTGTCTCCCAGTTGAGAGCAGGGCTTTTCTCCCGATCTATCCAGAACCAGATAGGAACCTCGGCTTCTGCCCCCTTTTTTCAGATATTCCAGGATGGCCTCCAGATAAAGCGCATGTGTCAGGCAGAGATCCCGGACTTTGAAGGCGGCAGGCAGATCCTGAGCTGAGCAGCCCTTCATACCGGTTTTTAAGCGTCTATAGAGTGCCCAGGCTTCCTGAAGGGCGGCCTCGACCTTTTCAAAGCTGCGCATATGTGCTCCGTATGACGACATCCTCCTCTGGATCTCCTCCCGAACTTTCTCGATGGAAGGACGATCAAAAGCGCCTGATTGCAGAAAATAACCGGCTTGATCCAGTCTTTCTTTGATCTGACTTTCAGCAAAAACAAGAAATCGGTTCTCATCAAGAGGCATATCTCTATATCTTCGAGCGATAAACTGCGCGGCCCTCAGGCTCCCTGCCTGACCGGAATTAAGGGCAGATCCACCCGGCCTGTAAACACCATGAGTTCCATTAATCTCTCCGACCGGAAAAAGATGATTGATATTGGATTCCCACCAGATATTACCTTTGAGCCCGCCATTGTTGTGCTGGGCGCAGACTGCGATTTCGAGATAATCCCGGGTGAGGTCGATCCCATGGTCTTTATAGAGATTTATGGCCGGCTGATTCATCTTTGCCAGCCTTTCGATCGGTGTTCCGAACAAGGCGCCGGAATTTCCCAGATAAACAAAGGCCTCTTTCCCGAGCAGATCAAATGAAAAATCTTCCAGGATATTGGCGCCGGATGGATTCCTGGTAAAATCTAAAAAAACCCGCCTTCCTTTGTCTACAATCTCCTGATAAACAAGCAGATCGATCAGAGAAGATCCATAGTCAAAAACCTTTCTGGGATCGAACGGCCACTGGTATCCTTTAAGAAACACTGCTGTCGCCAACCGGCCCATGTCAGGAAAATAGTTATTCAGAAACTCCTGCTCATCCTTTCCCTCTTTGTCTATGGAAACATAACGCGGGATTACCTGCTGATAGGTCCCTGACAGGTTCCAACGAAATTTAATAGACGCCAGGCCGAACTGGGACTCTGTTAGATTGTGTCCCACAGCCCCAATCTCAAAAGCTAGACCATGGGACCCGACCTGGCTTTCAGGATAGACCGAAGTCTTGTAGATTCCGGCCGGCCCTCCAGTGCCTAAGACAACATTCTCTGCATTAAAGATCACAAATCCAAAATTTCCGGAATCGAGACTGGTTTTATCCAGAGCGATAGCCCCGATGACTCTTTTGTTTTTCAGGCTCGAATCCGTAAGCAGGGCAATTACTTCATGTTTATCCAGCACAGAAATCTCTTTTTTCTTTACTTCGTCTGCCAGAGCCATGAACATATTGTGAGATGTCAGAGGGCCGGCTGATGTCCCTCTTTGTCTTGGGTCATGGTCGGTCTTGTATCCCACAAAGGCTCCAAAGCGGTCGTGTGGAAAAGGGACGCCCAGGTGGACAAGATGGAAAAAAGCGCGTGCAGAATTCTGCGCCTCACAAAGAGCAATATCCCCATGCATACACCCGCCCTTGAACAGATCCTGTGCCATATCCAGGGGAGAATCCGGGACATTACCGGCCAGTGATATCTTATAATACGTCTGTTTGTCCGAACCGGAATTGTTGGATGTCCCGCCACCCCATTGATCGGTCACAATGAGAATGTTTTTTTGCCCTAATTCATAAAGCTGGACCGCTGCATTTAAAGAGGCGCCGCCGCTCCCAATGACCAGAGTATTTAAGGAATAGCAGGGGATTTTATAATTTCCAATAACTATCGTATTACAATTCTTACTACTCATAATTCCTCTTATCCAAACTTTATCATATAACCAATGGCTTTCCCTTTTTTGGGAACGCTAATTTATAAGCCCTGCTGTATATCTCCCTGTCACGCACAGAACAGCCACTGACCGACCCGGCCCGCATCAGATCTGTGCACCGGGAACATGTGATGCAGACTTTGTCTTGGTCCAGACTCCCGCTGTCCATCAAATCCTTTGGAGCATCAGGATAGGCAATAGAACTCCGGCCCAGACCGATCAAACCGGCCTTTCCCCTGCTTATAACTGCCGCCCCTACATGAGGAAAATATTGACGCAGCCACGAATATCCGGTTCCCACAATGGGCGTTTCAGAGAATTCCGCCTGAATCTCTCCTGTGATATTGATCAACCGGCCCACTCCTTCCAGAGGATGTTCCGGCGGATTGGAGTCCCCTTTCAATGGACGGTCAAAGGGCCGGCTAAAATGCGGATTGTATTGGGGAATTCCCACCGTGATGTTAAACAGCCCGCATCCCAGGGAGATCATTTGCCGGATCAACTCCTTGGGCTCTGAAAGGTCGATTTCTTTGGATCCGTCTTCCGGAACTCCAAACCCATAGGGAAAAGCAAGCCCGTCATACGCGTTCAAACGCAGCGCACACACAAGATCCGGGATCTCTTCCCTGATCTTTTCACACAGTTCAGTCAGGAAACGAATGCGGTTCTCAAAACTCCCGCCATATCGGCTTCCCTCGCGTGTATGTGCGGACAGCAGGTCATGGAGCAGATAGCCGTGGCAGGCTTTAATATCCACTCCATCAAATCCTGCTTCATATGCCATACGGGCTGCATCAAGGAATACATCCTGGAGAAAGTTCAGCTCATCATCCGAGAAAACATGTATATTCCCAGGATATCTGTCGAGGATTGGGTTTATACAAGCCGCCTGAGGGGAAAGCCGCCCTTCAGGACGGCTGTAGCGGCCGGAATGTGTGAGTTGAAGAATACACACAATGTCCTGCTTGCTGCCGAATTCCTGATGTGCCGCATTTCGTGTCTTCTCGACAAGCCGCTTGAATCCATCTAAAGTATTCGCATCGAGTTTCATCTGCCTGGGATTGGACCGGCCTTCCTCTATTACAGAAGTGGCCTCAAACCAGATCAGGCCGTTTCCTCCTCTTGCGTATCTCGCATAGCGGCGGAGAGCCAGTTCCCCCGGAGTGCCGTTAAATTCAGCATCAAATCCTTCCATGGGCTGTACAGCAAACCGATTGGGCGCTGTTCTGGATCCAACCCGGATCTCTTCAAACAGAACATCAATACTTTCCTGAAAGGGCAAATCTATTCCCAGATCTTCAGCTTTTTCTAACAGGTCTTCTGCTGTTAAAAATCCAAATGGTTCATAGGATGCCATAGCAATCTCTATTTTATAGGAAAGCCTGTTGTATCTAAAGAACAAAATATGATATGAATTATTCTTCACAATTACAGGAGGAGATCATGGCAGGATTTGAAGGAATAAAATGGGCAAACATACAGATGCTTTATCTCTTAAACAACAAAACATTCAGCACACAGGAAGCAGACGCTAAAGTTTTTGCTGTTTCACGGGGCTTTGTTGCATGAATCAAAAACATGTGCGTCTCTTCTTCTGACTCACAATTCTATCCAATCGCATAGGACAAAGGTTCACTCATTTCGAGCATCCGATTCAGAATAGCACAACCAATCGCAGCTTCCAGCTTCTGAGCATCATAATTCTTGGCTTTCAACCGTCCACCAATAATTCTCTTATAACGATAGAATACGTTTTCCGCATGACTCTGCAAATAGTATCCAGATTGGCGTTTCCACTCTGATTGTCCCTTGGCTCGGATCTCCGCAATATGACGGTCTCGCTGAGAGGAAACAATGATGGAATTGTTGGACAACAGCGCGCTTTTTCTCGGCGGCACGATAACCTCGGCTCCTGGTGAATGATGGTCCACAGCCTCGTATACTGCCTCCTGGTCATAGATTCTGTCTCCTACGAATCGATCAATTTCTCGGTCAAGTTGAGCCAGAAGGCTAGGCACCTGAGACGGATCATGTTCGTGTCCATTAGTGACCTTGGAGGCCAGGATCCGACCATTCTCATCCACACCAATGTGCAGTTTCTTCCAACGTTTGTGCCGTCTTTCCCCATGTTTTTTGGAATGCCATTCTCCCTGGCCACAGATCTTCAAACCCGTACTGTCCACGATAAAGTGCACAGGGCCGGCCGGCAAGCTCCCGATGCATCTGCAGACGTTTACCGTTTGGTTCCGGCGGGATACGGTCGTGTGATCTGGGCAAGGCAGATACAAATCCATCAGTTTTAGGATGGATTTGAGGAATCCTTCCGCCTGGCGTAATGGAAGGTGAAAGACAAGCCTGAGCAATATCGAAGTCTCGATGGCGATGTCAGAATAGATCGGTTGGCCGCCCCGCTTTCCGTTCTTTGGAGGTGTCCACGCGTCGATGGCGTCTCGGCTGAGCCAGACAGTAATATCGCCTCGGTTTCGAAGAGATTGCTCATACTCCGACCAGTTCTTGACACGGTAGGATGTCTTGTATTTCGGATGTCTATACGCTCTCTTGTGGGCTTCGGCCATGCTGACCTCCATTGGATTTACGGATTTTACATGCTTATAAAGTGATGGTCCACCGATGTAATGTCAACACCACAATGGATTCGTGCACCAAAGCCTTCTTACGGAACAAAAGAATTCATAAAATAGGTGTCATGCTGATTCCTCTTCGCTATACGTGTAATTTACTATCTTTTTCTTACTCAAATCGAGATTGGGAACTATTACTATTGCTTTATCCTCAGATAAAAATTTAGACCTTCTGACTCCTATATCCAATACTTCCACCATCTCTCCAGTGGGAAGTTTTATCCGGTCTCCTATTTTGAATGGCCTGTCTATCATGATCAAGAAACCGGCTATTAAATTGGCAATGGTGTCCTGGGCGGCAAGGGCAATAGCTAACGAACTTACACCCAGAGCTGCTACAAGCGCATTTATGTTAACGCCGAAATGACTCAAAAGAATAATCAGAGCTATTATCCATAGGATTACATTTGTCGTCTTTGCAAAGAAAGGTATGAATTTGTCGTCCAACTTTGTTTTCGTTTTTGATGCGATGTTCAGCTTATACCAATTAAAGAATGCTCCCGAGGCCCTTTGCAACCAATAAACTATTATTATTAAGCTCAATGTAAAAAATGCATGACCGATATTTTTTCTCCAGGTCTCTGCTATCAGGCCTTTAATTTGCATCACATAAAATACATATAGTAAACCCAGAAGTACTCCAATAATTGCCGGCAATAAGCTCCTCTTTCTAATTTCGCCCCACATCTTGTTCGAAATTTTAAAATCCATCTTTGTCTCCTCCTACATATTTACTTCAATAATACTTCTTTGCTCTTTCATCGGCATATCATAGCGGATTATGCTCCCCCTACTCACGGACGCAAATATAAGAATTTGCTTTTTGTGCTCGCCACAAATCCCTCGCAATTTTCCGCGATTATTTATAAGAATTTGGTTTTTAAGATTGCTGTTGTTTAATCTCATTTTTATCCGATTTTGACCTGCTGACATTCATAGTCGTACAGATTATAGCGAAAATTTGTGAGAAATCAAAAAGAAATTGCTGGAAAGAGTAAAATCACAAAGAAATTCAGGAAAAGAGCTAGAAATGATATAGACTCCCCCTTTTCAATTATGGAATAAACAATTTCCAGTCTCTAGAAATAATCCCCTCTCTCCTCGGCTGTCATCAAGAGTTGCTGCTGGACGATCTGAGGAGGGGGAGGCCGTTCAGCCATGAAGGTGAGCTTGAGGTGAGCGATAATCTTGTCGATAACTTTGTGATCTGCTATGAAAGCGATGATTGACATCTTGCCTCCACACGAGGGGCACAACA
>CBDVEQ010000142.1:0-6897 GCA_965373045.1 uncultured bacterium
GTCCAGGCGACTGAAGAATTGGAGAGGATCGCCCTTGAAGAAAATTACCGCCATCCGGAACAGCTTGAGAAAAACAAGATCTGGCCGGGATCGAACTGGGAGATCCACAAGCCCGGATGGATGGACTTTGTGGGATTTTTCGGAAGCTGGGTCCTGGTCGGAGTGATCATTCTCCTTTTGTGGATCATGCTAAATATTAAATAAAAGGATAAATCAATGAAAAATAAGTTTCTAAAATCTTTATTGGGCTGTTTATTCATTCTGGCTGTGCTGTGTGTTTTTCCACCAGGATTGACCCCATCAGCCCAGGATACCTATAATCCAAGTTTCGATCCTGATGATTGGGAGATCGGCTGTACAAGTATTATGGTTGCCAAGGGAGCTTCCACGGACGGCTCGGTCATCACCTGCCATTCCTGCGACGGCAACTACCGCACATGGGTCGAGATGACTCAGGGTAAAAAATTCAAAAAAGGGCAGAAGGATAAGATCTACTGGGGAAAACTGCACACCGAAACTCCCTGGGATATGCGAAGGGTCCGGATCAAAGGTGAGATCCCACAGTCCGAGCAGACCTTCACGTACTTTAATGTCGCCTATCCCAGTATGAACGAAAAGGGCCTTGCTATCGGAGAGACCTCCATCCGTGGCCGCCGCGAACTCCGGAATCCTGAATGCCTTTTTTTGATCGAGAACCTGGAGAGGATAGTACTCCAGCGATGTACAACAGCCAGAGGCGCAATCAAGCTCATCGGAGAGCTGGTCAAGGAATACGGATACGGCGATTCGGGCGAATGTATCACCATTGCAGATTCTAAAGAAGTCTGGCAGCTGGAGATCTTCGGAGCCGGACCACTTGAGATAGGTTCGGTCTGGGCCGCAGCCCGGATCCCGGATGACCATGTGGGAGTTTCCGCCAATATCCCCCGTATCGGAGAACTCAATCTGGACGATCCCGATCATTTTATGGCTTCTGACAATGTATATAGGGTCGCAGAAGAGATGGAATGGTGGGATCCGAAAAGCGGCGATACGTTCAAATTCTGGAAAGCTTACAGCGGACGGAGGCCCTTCTCCACGCGCGAATATTTTATCCTGAGCACAATGGCTCCTTCCCTGAATCTGAACATGGATGCCAAGGAGCTTCCCTTCTCGGTCAAGCCTGATAAAAAAGTTTCTGTACGGGATGTCTTCGCCTACTACCGCCAGACCTATGAAGGAACGGATCTTGATATGACCAAAAATCTTATGGTCAAACAACGGCGGGGTAAGGCGGTTATGAAAAGCCCGGTCGCCTCAGCATGGATGTCCTACGACCTTACGAACCTCATCAACAGCATAAAACCAGATACCATTAAGCGTTCGAGAACTATCGCAATCTCCGGATGCTCTTATTCCCATGTCACGCAGCTTCGCAGCTGGCTCCCTCCGGAGATCGGTACTATTGCCTGGTTTTCTTTTGACAATCCGGGACAAAGCCCCCGCATCCCCGTGTTTGCAGGCGTCACAGAGCTTCCTGAAAGTTTTCAGTACTGCGGACAGAAGCGATTCCGCGCTGATTCAGCTTGCTGGTCTTTTCGGAGGGCAAACCGCCTGGCCATGATCAAATGGGGGCAGACTAAAAAGCATATCGAAGAAGCTGTCAAAGAGCTTGAAGACAAAGCTTTTTCTGAACTGGACTATGTGGAAAAGACTTTTCTCAAACTTCAAAAAGAGGACCCGAAAAAAGCCCGCTCATATATCACACAGTACACAAATAATTTTGCTCATATAGCAATGGCCAAATGGTGGGAATTGGGGGATAAATTCTGGTCGTTCTTTGCACGACGCTTTTAACCCGTATTATTTATAGGAGGAGAGGGATGAAAATATCCTGGGTTTTATGGTTTATAATATTATCACTGGCAGGAACGCTAATGTGCTGCAAAACTGACAGTGCCGCAGAGGCTGAATCCAATATTGGCATCAGTCTCATTCCCAAACCCTTGAAGATGGAAATCCTTGACGGCCGGTTTGTTTTGACATCCAGAACCCAAGTGGAACTGGAGGGAGATTTTCATCTCTTGATGCCTGTCGCTGAATACTTTACAGATATGATCAAGAGAGCAGCAAGATGGACACTGTCCTTCAATGAAAGCGATGATTACAACTATGATAATACAATCAAAATGGCGCTGGATGAAGGGCGCCTTGACCTTGGCGAAGAGGGATATTCCCTAAGAGTCAATCCGGACTTTATCCTTCTCACCGCCAGCAAACCTGCCGGCCTGTTCTACGGTGTTCAGACTATCCGACAGCTCCTTCCGCCCGAGATCGAAAGCCCGTCTCCGAAGAAAAAAAATTTTATTTGGACCATCCCATGCGTCGACATCACAGATAAACCCCAATTCGCCTGGCGCGGACTCATGCTGGATGTCTCACGCCATTTCCTCCCAAAGGAATTCATATACAAGTTCATCGACCACTTGGCTGTGCACAAACTCAACACCTTCCACTGGCATCTGGTTGATGATCAGGGTTGGCGGATCGAGATTAAAAAATATCCGAAACTGACCGATATCGGGGCCTGGCGTGTGGACAGGGAAGACCTGCACTGGAACGCCCGGGAGGACCAGAAACCGGATGAAAAAGCCACATATGGTGGTTTTTACACCCAGAAAGAGATCCGGGATATAGTGGCCTATGCTCAGAGCCGGTATGTGACTATCGTGCCTGAGATCGAAATGCCGGGCCACACAACAGCTGCTCTGGCCGCCTACCCACAGTATTCATGCACAGGAGGTCCTTTCACCGTCCTCCCCGGAGGAGTATGGCCCATCACAGATATCTTCTGCGCAGGAAAGGAAGAGACATTTGATTTCCTGGAAGACATCCTGACTGAAGTTTTGGACCTTTTCCCCGGCCAGTACATCCACATCGGAGGTGACGAGGCTGACAAAAAAGAATGGAAGGCCTGCGAGCTCTGCCAAGCACGCATCAAAGCAGAAGGCCTTAAGGACGAAGATGAACTGCAGAGCTATTTCATCAGGCGCATAGAAAAATTCATTATTTCCAAAGGCCGGAGACTGATCGGCTGGGACGAGATCCTGGAAGGCGGACTGGCTCCACAGGCTGCTGTTATGTCCTGGCGCGGGACCAGGGGCGGGATCGAAGCCGCCCGCCAGAACCACGATGTGGTTATGTCCCCCACTTCTCACTGCTACTTTGATTACTATCAGGGCAATCCGGATGACGAACCGCTGGCCATTGGCGGATTCCTGCCTTTAAAGCTGGTATATTCCTTTGAGCCTGTCCCTGCAGACCTGAGCCCGGAAGAGGCTGAACACATCCTGGGCGCCCAGGCCAATCTGTGGGCCGAATATGTCCCAACTCCTGAACATGCCGAATACATGCTTTTCCCTCGAACAGCGGCCTTGGCTGAAGTTGTGTGGTCAACACAGGGAAAACGCATCTGGGAGGATTTCGCCGCGCGCATGGAAAGACAGTTTTCCAGGTATGATGCAGCCGGGATACATTATGCCCGAAGCGCGTTCAATGTGAATGTCAAGTCGGCCTTTATCAAGGAAAAAAAGAGGATCGCTGTAAGACTGGATACAGAACTCCCCCAACCCGTTATCCGTTATACGCTAAACAATAAAAAACCAAATTCAAAATCGGCTCTCTACACAGACCTGATTTTGATCGAGAAAACAACTATGCTTAAGGCAGGCGCTTTTACCGGAAAAAAACTGGTCAGTCCCATAAGGGAGGAAAAGTTCACCATCCATAAAGCCACAGGCAAAGAGGTCGCCATAAAATACTCCTATTCAGAGCAATACAGCGGCGGCGGAGACCATGCCTTAATAGACAGCCTCCGGGGGAGCAAAAACCACAGGAACGGCTTCTGGCAGGGATACGAGAAGAAAGATCTTGAGGTGATCATCGACCTTGGTAAAGTAATGAAGATCAAACGCATCACGTCAAGTTTCCTTCATAACATAGGATCAAGGATCTTTCTCCCCACCGATGTGGAGTATTCTGTTTCGGAAAATGGGAAAAATTTCAAGGCCGGTGTCAGCTTGAAAAATGATGACTCTCCCCGGATATCAGATAGGATCATAAAGAAATTCAGCGGGAAAATAAAAAAAGTCAAGACCCGCTACATCAAGGTCCACGCAAAAAATATCGGCCTTTGCCCGGACTGGCATTTCTCCCCCGGCGAAAGGGCCTGGCTTTTTATAGACGAGATCATCATCGAATAAAAGCGGTTCACTTTACTTATAAATTTGACATCCAACAAAAAAATAAATACTCTCCTCAGAGGGAGAATCCCTAATGGAAAATCAGGAGGAAAATCATGAAAAAAAGCATATTGTATGTCTGTATGGTTTTGGTGTTTGCCGCCTTATTTCTTTATGCTGAGGAAGAGAAGGTGTTTGACGGGCTTTACCTCAATCTAGGAAATCTCGCACGTTTATCTCACGCCAAAACACGCTCTATCAGCCCTGAAAATTTTACAGGAGAGAAAGGCATGGGTGGAATGTCTATCGACGGTCCGGCCAAAAATGCAGCCCGCGATCTGGGGCAGGGCTGGAAAGTTTCGCCCTACGTCAACATCAAACCAAAAGAAACTTTTGTGATCGCTGATATCAAAGGCCCCGGGGCCATTCAGCAGATCTGGATGACGCCCGCAGGCAACTGGAGATATTCTATCCTCCGCTTTTACTGGGACGGCGAAAAGGAGCCTTCTGTGGAAGTGCCGGTGGGTGATTTTTTTGCTAACGGTTGGGGAAAATTCGCACATGTTTCTTCCCTCCCTGTGTGTGCCAATCCGGGAAGCGGATTCAACTGCTACTGGGTTATGCCTTTCCGGAAATCCTGCAAGATCACTATGGAGAACCGGGACGAGAAAAAAATGACTTTATACTATCAGATCAATTACACGCTCACTGATGTGCCTGGTGATGCGGCTTATTTTCACGCCCAGTTCCGCCGCACCAATCCTGTGTCTTACAAAAAAGTTTTCACGATCGTGGACAACATTAAAGGATGGGGCCACTATGTCGGAACCTATATGTGTTGGGGCACCAACAACACAGGTTGGTGGGGCGAAGGCGAGATAAAGTTCTTTATGGACGGCGATAAGGAATTCCCCACAATATGCGGCACAGGCACAGAGGACTATTTCTGCGGCTCATACTGTTTCACAGTCAATGGAAAATATGAGGAATTTACAACATCGTACGCTGGAATGCCTCAGGTCATCCTTCCCGACGGCCAGTGGCAATCCCAAACCCGGTTCGGGCTTTACCGCTGGCACATCATGGACCCAGTGCGGTTCGAAAAGGACCTGCGCGTAACCATCCAGGCTCTGGGCTGGAGGTCGGGAGGAAGATATCTCCCCCTTCAGGACGATATATCTTCTGTCTCCTTCTGGTATCAGACCGAACCTCACGCCAAGTTTCCGAAGCTACCCAGCAAAGACGAACTGGAAATTATTTAGTCTGAATGGACTTGCGGATGAACAGGACCAGATTCTTCAAGAAAAGGTAGGCATAAAGGGCGCTCATAAAACCGATTATCACAACAGCCATGGTTTTGAGGTCATAATAGGGAAAATCGACCATAGCGTTTTTAATGGCATTGTTCAGCACGGTAAGCAGAATAGTGAGATAAAAGGCGTATTTGACACAATCAATCCAGTAGGAGTAGTAAAAATATCTGAGAGCATAACTTCCAATACCTACAGCGAACATCACGATCAAAGCCATAGAATACCAGAAGGACGCTTCAGGATTGAGCAGGGATCTGGGGAAATCATTATCCAGAGAGTAGAAAAATAACGTTTTATATTTGACAAAAACATAGATCACAACCGCGAATCCCAGAAGCATAAGAGCCAATAAAAGAACCTTCGGTTTTGGAAAAACCTGGACACCGGGTTTCGGTTTGAAAAGTTTCAACCGGGGCCATGGCAGCCTAACGTCTTTCTTTTTCTGGGTTACGAAATAAAGAACAAGTCCTACAAACCCGAAATCATAGATCAGGGCCATGGGAATATAGTTCAGCGCCTGAATGAACCCGAGATCAGGAATATAGAAAAACGGGAAAAGATAAATCTCTCCGCTGAAAAGCAACGCAATCAGGATCAGCGCACAATGGAAAGCAAACAGGATGCCTGTATACCTGAAAAGATGCTTCTTGAAGGTAGGAGAAATGATCTGGGTATCCTCTATATATTTCTTCGCGACACTTTGCGGTTTCCCGTATTCGGATATAACCTTTTCAATTGATTGATCATCTATCTTGCCTGATTCCACCTCCGCTTTTTCCAGTATGTGGCTTTTGATCTCTTCCAGAATTTCTTTTTTTCCCTCTCGTACGGAAAGGTAATGATCTATCTCCTCGATATAATCTTCCAATTCTTTATACACTTTTAATCTCCTTTGCCAGATTGTTCAGTATCTTATTCTGCTCCCGCCATATATTTAGGAGGCGGCTGCGAACCGTTTTACCCTTGTCCATGATGATGTAATATTTTTTCGGGCGCCCCTCACTGACGTCCCATTCACTTTCAATAAGGCTGTTTTTCTCCAGCCTGCGTAAAAGGGGATACAGGGTGTTTTCCTCGACGATATATCCCATTTTCTCAAATCTTTTTATCATCATATAGCCATACATAGCTTTCTCCAGTGTTACAAGCACAAGCACTTGCAAAAATCCTCTGTTCATCTCCGCTTCAAAATGACTGATATCAACATTCATTCTTTCTCCTCCTATTTGAACTTTACTGTGCATAATACTATACTGTTTTATATACTTATACTGTTTATATCACAGTATGTCAAGTAAAAAAGTTTCCTTTGTCAACGCAACGTGAAAATGTCCGGTTCTTAGCAAAATGAAAATGTCCGGTTT
>CBDVEQ010000143.1:0-6859 GCA_965373045.1 uncultured bacterium
GGTAGCGCACACGCTTGGGGTGCGTGGGGTCGGCGGTTCAAATCCGCCCGTCCCGACCATCCTGTTATTTATTCCGAATAAAAAGGCTTAATAATAGATTATGCGCAAACCTTTGATCCTCCTAACCAATGACGATGGTTTCTTTTCCCAGGGAATTGAGACGCTATACAATGTAATGAATCGTGTTGGTGAGGCATACATCGTAGCACCCGACATGGAAAGAAGTGCAACTTCTATGGCCCTTACCCTGCACGATCCTCTCCGTGTTAAAAATATCAAGGAAAGGATATATTCGGTCAGCGGTACACCTGTGGACTGTGTCTATATGGCGGTTCAAAAACTCCTGCCCAGAAAACCAGATCTTCTGATATCCGGGATCAATCACGGCCCCAATCTCGGCCTGCAGGATATTTCTTATTCCGGTACCATGGGAGGAGCTCTTCAAGGAACTTATCTTGGAATTCACTCTTTTGCTATCTCTATGATGTCTGATTCCAACAATAAATTCGAATTTGGCTATGGAGCTGAAATTGCTCGGAAAATCGCATTAAAAATTCTTCAAAACGGCCTCGCGCAGAACGTCACATTAAACGTCAATATCCCTGCTCCTCCTGTAAAAGGTGTTAAGGTCGTAAAATTGGGCGAAAAACGGTACAACCCGGAAATCGTAGTCAACAAAGATCCTCGAAACCGTGTTTATTACTGGATCGGAACAGGCACTCCTAAAGCCATGGGAGATGATGACAGCGATGTTTTTGTCATTAAAAATGGCTTCGTGACCATCACGCCTGTTAACAGAGATCTGACGGATCAAGATTCTATAGTCAATTCTAAGGTTAAAAACCTTCTGGGTATAAAAAACGATGAAATTTATTAAAAAACTGTATGACTGGGTCCTTCATTGGGCGGAAACACCTTACGGGCCTTTGGCCCTTTTTCTTCTTGCTCTGGCTGAAAGTTCATTTTTCCCCATCCCTCCGGACCCACTGCTTATCGCCCTCTGTCTCGGCGCAATTAAAAAATCCTGGAAATTTGCACTCTATACATCTGCGGCCTCTGTGATCGGCGGCGCCCTCGGTTATTTTATCGGTCTTAACCTTTGGCCTATCGTTGACACGTTTTTTTTCAAATACATTCCCGGATTTTCTCCGGAGGTTTTTAAAGCTGTCATGGGCAATTTTGACAATTATGGCTTCTTGTATGTTTTTATGGCAGGATTCACACCAATTCCCTATAAAGTTTTTACGATCGCATCCGGTGTTTTCAAACTAAATTTTCCTCTGTTCCTCCTTGCCTCTGCGCTCAGCCGTTCTTTAAGGTTTTTTGCAGTGGCTGCCCTTTTCCGGAAATTCGGACCCGGGATCAAAGATTTTATTGATAAGTATTTTAACTGGCTTGCCATCCTTTTCATGATCCTTCTTCTCGGGGGGTTCCTTGTTATTAAATTCATGCTTTAAATGAGCTTTCAGATCAATAAACAAGACAAGATCCAGAGAATTGACAACGCCCTGGAATCCCTACATAAACACTACGAACATTGTACTCTCTGTCCCAGGAAATGCGGCATCAACAGGCAAAAAGGCGAATTTGGTTTTTGTGAAACAGGCAGCCAGGCCTCGATCTCACAGGCCGTGCTCCATTACGGCGAAGAACCTGTCCTGAGCGGTTATTTTGACTGTAAAACAGGGCGCCCCAAAAGATACGGTTCAGGCACGCTGTTTTTTTCAGGATGCAACCTTAAATGTCTTTTCTGCCAGAACTATCAGATCAGCTGGGAGATGCAGGGGAAACCCCTGTCAGCCCTAGAATTGTCTGACAAAATGCTCCTTCTTCAGCAGAAAGGAGCCCTGAACATCAACCTTGTGTCCCCGAACCATGTTCTTCTCCCCATCCTGGAGGCGCTGAGGATCGCTTACACAAAGGATCTGCACATTCCCCTGGTTTACAACACCAACGGCTATGATAAGGCCGAAATTATAAAACTTCTTGATGGGATCGTGGATATCTATCTTCCTGACATGAAATATTTTTCATCTGAAACCGCTGTCCGTTATTCCCGGGCCCCCGAATATTTTCTCCATACCAGCTCATCTATAACAGAAATGTACTGTCAGCAGCCGGCCTTGGCTCTGGGTGATACAGAAACTGCAGAATCAGGGATGATCATAAGGCATCTGATCCTCCCTGGCCAGTCCGAGGATTCCATTCAGATCCTGAAATGGATAGCAAACAATCTTTCAACTCGAGTGGCGCTGAGCCTTATGAGCCAATATCACCCCTGTTTTAAGGCTCCACAGGAAATACAGAGAAATATCAGCATATCAGAATATAGGAGCGTCCTAAACAGCGCTTATGAGTTGGGATTCGAAACCATGTATATCCAGCCCGAACCCTTTCAGGAAGAGGAACACCGCATGCCTGATTTTAAAAAAAAAGACCCATTTGATTGGGACTAAAGCTAACCTGGATTATTCACCTGTGCCAATCCGGCAGCAAAGTCCCGCAGTTTATCCTGTATGATCTTTACATTTTCCGGGCCCATTCGAAATAGATGTTTCTGGGCATCAGATAAATTTTCCAATCTTTGATCGACAAAGACATAGCTGACTACTTTTTTTTCAACTTCTATGTCATCCTCTACATCCGGCACAGCAAGAAGATGAGAAATCGCCTTTTCCAGAGTTTTCTGAAAATCAACGTCCGGATATCCCAGTTCACTATAGGCTTCCTGACATGCCGGTTTTAACTGTTGGAAAAGTTTTATGCAGCTCGTAGTATCCAAAGAATTAAAGATATCAGCGACCTCATTGTAACGGGAATAGATTGACGGATCGATGTAAGCTTTTCCGCTCTTCCACTCGATCTTGAATTTTCCTTTTACTTTGAAAAAATCAATATTGGGTCCGGGACTTTCTCCATTGGCAATGTTATCCACAGCAGCAGTGAATTTCCTGATGATGTTCTTTGAAGTCAACCAGCCGGAAAACTGAACATGGGAAGACAATGCTCCGACCAGATCACGGACAATATCATCACTCTTATCCAGATCGACCTGAATTGTTACAATCTTTTCTTTTGGTGTAACTTCCTCCTTAACGCTCTCGGTTTTGGAAGTATCTACCTGCTGGGTTACCACGTCCTGTTCTTTGGGTCCCCTGTCGGCCAGGAAAAAATAATACACAATGATCGCCAGGACGATCAGACAAATAACAGCCGCGCCTGCCAATATGACTTTCTTATTATCTTCCATATTTCTCCCCCTCGTATCTGAAGGCCTTAGCTCTTTTTATATGGATTTCTCCCTTAGCAGAAGTCAGAAAGAGCCTTGCCTCTCCCTCCCCAATTTTATGATAATATTTTCCCAGGGATCGGGACATGTCAGAATTGAATTCTGTAAATATCCTCCCTTCCTGAGCTTCGGCCTCGATAAGGATGTTAACATTTTCTTCGAGATAGACAACGATGTTGCCCAGATCGGTTTCAGCCCTGATCTCATCCTCATCTCTTACATCAAAAAGATGGAGTTCTATCTCCCCTTCTCTGACAAGAGCGGATAGCGAGCCCGAAAAATTCTCCACAACGATATTCCCTCTGTCAAGGCCGACATCAGCCGATCCATAGACACTGGATATCAATATGTCCCCGGTCTTCTGACCTATGCGCTTAAGATGAATAAAACGGGGAACATTCAATATATAATCGACTTGGCTTTGCTCTTCGCGATTTTCAATCTGCTCTGTCCGTATATGGACGGTATTTTGTTTTTCATCCACATCGATACCTGGAAAAAACTCATTCATGTTGGAAATAAGGAATTTATGTCCATATCGGCGAGGAAGTATTCTCTTCGCAAAGATCTCCACTTCATCCTTGTCCCACCCATGTATCTCTATATTCCCATAAATATTTTCTAATACTAATTCTCCTTCTTCCGGAAAAGGCAGGGTTTCATGGAATTCCTTTCCAGGCATTGGATAACGATCACCGGAATATTCAACTACAGCAATTATACAGGAGCTGATCAAGGGAAAACACAGGAACAAACAGATCAGATAAAAATGGATCTTTCTCATTATTTCCTCCATATATGGGATCATTATACGAAATTTCAACAAATAAAGGAAAAAAAACGGGAAATAATTTCTTGTAAATATAACCTGATTTTGTCATATTACACTCAGTTTTTTGATATGAAAATCTTAAGTTATTAAATTTGGAGGACTTATGGGAGGATTTTTCGGAGTTGCATCCAAGAAAAACTGCATTGATGACATATTTTACGGTACAGACTATCATTCACACCTTGGAACCAAGCGAGGCGGGCTTTCCGTTATCAATTCAAACGGTTTTCAAAGGCGAATTCACAATATTGAAAATACGCAATTCCGTTCGAAATTTGATACAGTCATCCCCCACATGTCAGGAAAACTTGGAATCGGAGTGATCAGTGACAATGATGACCAACCTCTTCTGATACGTTCCCACCTGGGTGATTTTGCCCTGGTCACTGTCGGAATCATCCAGAATGAAGAACAGCTAACACAGAAACTATTCAAATCGAAAAATATTCACTTCTCTGAAATGCGAGGAGGTGCGATCAACTCCACAGAGCTTGTCTCCGTTCTTATCAATCAGGGCACAACTTTTAAGGAAGGAATTCAAATTGTACATGATTCCATTGAAGGTTCCTGCTCTTTACTCCTTCTGACAAAAAACGGCATTTATGCTGCCCGGGACAAACTTGGCAGAACCCCTATTATTATCGGAAACAAGGATGGAAGCTATGCCGCAACAATGGAAACCTGTGCTTTTCCTAATTTAGACTTTGAAATAAATTATTATCTCGGTCCAGGGGAGATCGTATTCATGACCAGCGACGGGTTTGAACAGAGAAAACCTCCGGGAGACCGACTGCAGATATGCAGCTTCCTCTGGGTCTATTACGGATACCCGGCCTCTAATTATGAAGGTATCAACGTCGAATGGGTCAGGAACAGGTGCGGTGCAATGCTGGCAAAAAATGATGACCTGGAAATCGATGCTATTGCCGGGATTCCGGACTCAGGCACCAGTCATGGATTGGGTTACTCCAACCAATCCGGGATACCCTATACACGACCCTATGTTAAATACACCCCGACCTGGCCAAGAAGTTTTATGCCTCAAAAACAGGATACAAGGGACCTATTTGACAAGATGAAACTCATTCCTGTGAAGGAATTAATCGAAGGAAAAAAGCTTCTCTTCTGTGAAGATTCCATAGTAAGAGGAACCCAACTTCAGGATACTGTAAAAAGACTGCTTCACTGTGGAGCAATTGAAGTTCACATGAGGCCTGCCTGCCCCCCCCTGGTTTACAACTGCAAGTTCCTCAATTTTTCGCGTTCCTCATCGGAATTCGATTATGCGGCAAGAAAAGCCATCAGACAATTAGAGGGAAAGGACTTCCACGATTTTTCCCCCTATGCAACCGCCGGGTCGGACAAGTACAATGCCATGATCGAGAATATTAAAGAAAAGCTCAATCTGACATCACTCAAATATCAGAAATTGGAAGACCTTATCGAGGCCATCGGACTTCCGAAAGAAAAATTGTGCACTTATTGTTGGGATGGAGTTGAATAACCAAGTTTTTATGAATAATCCAGAGACTGCTTTATTCACGAGTCGAGGTTGCCGTAGCTGCGAGGAGTGGTTTGTGAAGCTGTATTCATATACTGCGAACGAAACACGACGAAGCCACTGCGGTAAGATCGGCTCGCCCGAAGGGGAAAAAATGCCGATAATAAAATCGAGATATTACATAAATGTCATTTAACAAAGTTATGGCGGAAATTGTTCGGAGAAAAAGCCTAACTGAACAATATATAAAAAGTTATGTTACTCTATCGGCAGTTTTTATAAATAAAGCAGGTTAAATGGACATCCTTAATCTCGCTCTCTTGTTTGGAGTCGGCATAATCGCCGGTTTTATAAATATCAACGCAGGAGGTGGCTCCAGCCTGACTCTGCCAACTTTGATATTCCTCGGGCTCGATGGGGCATTGGCCAATGGGACCAACCGTGTTGCTATTTTCATCCAGAACATCTTTGCAATTACGTCCTTTCGTAAAAGACAGGTTTCTGATTTCGGCTCAAGTTTCAAGTTGTCGCTTTTTACACTGCCCGGAGCTGTCATCGGAGCGATCGCCGCAACACGCATCAGCAATGTTTTGTTTCAGAAAATACTGGGTATTGTTCTTATATTTATAGTAATCTCTCTCTTTTTTTCCAGGTCCTACAAGAATGGAGAATCAACACAAACACAAAAATCCGGATGGCTGATCTATCCCGCCCTGTTTGGTATCGGATTTTATGGCGGATTCCTTCAAATAGGAGTTGGATTTCTGTTTATGGCGGCCTTATATCATCTTCTGGAACAAAATCTTGTTCGCGTTAATATGCACAAGGTTTTTATCATTCTTATCTATACATTGCCAGCCATATTGATATTTATGGCTACAGGCAATATAAACTGGAAATACGGCCTTGTCCTGGCCGGTGGAAATGCTCTTGGCGGCTGGTGGGGCGCCCATGCTGCAGTCAAGGGAGGAGAACGGTTTATCCGTATTGTTTTGGGTGTGGGTGTACTCATCATGGCCACAAAACTCCTGGTCTGAATTATTTATAAAAAATGGCCGATTCACATATTTATTTTGAATGGTCATTGCTTTTAATAAAGGATTTTGCCAGGGTTGAATTGGGGGCTGAATATCATAGTCCGTTAATAAAAAAATCATCGGCCCTTTTTTACCCTTCGGGCAGGCCGATCTGCTTTGTTGCGGCGCATTCGCAGTATATGAATACAGCTTCATACGCC